>NZ_JBFRJM010000025.1:0-102401 GCF_041468865.1 Vibrio sp. 10N.286.52.C3
TTTTCATGATCTTGCCCTGGGGTATTCCCTTTATGAATCAAACTCAGATTGTGAATTGATTAACAAAGGAAAGAGTTTACCGTTTGGAGGAGTAAAGGTTTATGGCAAGCATTTTCGATATGTCAGAATAAAAGCTAACGCTGAAAGCATTTTAGCATCCAAAGTGGTCTCAGATATTGTTCCATTCACGAGTGAATACATACAGAGCCTATTAGACAATCACTCGTAATTACCGCCTAAGCTCTTGTATCCTTAGCTCTAATCAAATAGAAATATAAAGGCCTTTGGCTATTTGGATGGCACACTTTCATATTGACACTCAAATTGGAAACTGAACTCGATAAATAATAAAAACCCATTAAATCAAATACTTAAAACTGGCACGTAACTTGATTGAATATCTAGACCTTCCATCACAAGGATGTAGATATGAGAATTACAACGTTAAGTTTGCTATTAAGTGCCCCTCTAGTCGCCAACGCAGCGCCATTCGATACCTGCCCTAGTCAAGCATACCTCTTTCAGTCGAAACCCGTTGAAGTTTGGGGTGTAAACCTAGTAACAGGTTCAACCACACTGTTAGAAGACGATACGGGTATGAATGCCAATATCAATGGTGTCGGTTTCGACTTTCAAGACAGATATATTTATGGCTATGACACCACCAACAAACGTTTAGTGCGTCTTGGTCAAGACTTCCAAGCAGAAGTTATCAATACCAGTGGCTTACCAACCGATCACACTTTCTATGTCGGCGACGTCTATGACCATGTTTACTACTTGTATCGTACAGGTAAGGGACTATTTACTGTTGACCTCTCTCCTTTAGACTCTGATCCGAATGCGACCGTCACGGTCAACAAAATCGCAGGCAGCCCTGCAACTGTAAAACTGACTGATTTTGCTTTCCATCCAAGTGATGGCTCTTTATATGGTATCGACAATAACTCGGGTGGCTTGTACAGCTTCAACCCAACTACAGGTGCAGAAACCTATATTGGTGATACCGGAGAAACAGGGACGTTTGGCGCAGGTTATTTTGATGTAAACGGCTACTATTACGTATCTCGAAATCAAGACGGTAAGATCTACCGTATCAACCTATCCCCAGATAACGCTGCAAACATCGCTGCAGGTGTCGTTCCTGCTGTAGAGTTCGTATCGAATGGCCCTTCTTCGAATCAAAATGATGGTGCTCGCTGTGCGAATGCGCCTGTCGTAGATGAAGATTCCAACATCGACTTCGGTGACGCTCCAGATACCTATCTAACGTTATTAGCAAGTAACGGTCCTCGACATGAACTAGATGGCGTGACTTGGTTAGGTACAGACGCGCCCGACGCCGATCTTGACGGCTACGTAACACCGCAATCGGATGAAAGCGTGGGTATTGATGATGAGTGGGCGAACGGTGGTATCGGTTTTGTAACCGCACTTGAAGCTGGTCTTGATTCAAAAGTGGTGATTGAGGCTTCAACAACCGGTTACCTTTCGGCTTGGATAGATTGGAACCAAGATGGCAGTTTCGATGGCGCCAACGAGCAAGTATTTACCGATTACCTGTTAGATACGGGTGAAAACGATCTGTTCCTAAATGTCGATATCAACGCTCTGACCGGTACGACGTGGGCTCGCTTTAGATTCAGTCAACAAACCAACCTAAGTTACTTTGGCGGTTCAACCTCTGGTGAGGTGGTCGATATTCAAGTCGATGTTCTTAACGATGGTGCCACTGCTCGTTACTTCCCAAGTGCTTCTGGTTACGCAACGCTCGCGTACGAAGATAACTGGCCATATAAAGCAGATTACGACATGAACGATGCTGTTCTTATGTATCGCATTACTGAGATCCTTAAAGATGGAAAAGTCGTTAAGTCCACTATCGACGGCCGCCTAGCTGCTGTCGGGGCAACGTACAGAAATGGTTTTGCTGTTCGACTTCCTAACCTAGACCCGAGCTTAGTGAGTAATGGCAGCTCTTACATGAAACACAACGGTGTATTCACTGACCTTGACCTAGAAGATGGACGTAGTGAAGCAATCTTTGTTATCGCCAATGACCTGACAGAAAAAATCAGCACTGGCTGTACCTTCTACCGCACCAGTAATGGATGTAAAGAGGATGAGCAGTTCTCATTCCAAATTGGTATTACTTTAGCCGGTGACGGTGTGAGCACAGGCAGCTGGACCGATATGCCTTACGACCCGTTCATTTTCGCAACGCCTGGTTATTATCACGGTGAAAACCTACCTCTACATCCAGGACGCAGCTGGGAGGTTCACTTGCCAGACCAAGCTCCAACCGAAGCATTTGATACCACTAACCTCTTTGAAGCTGGTTTAGGCGTCGATGACAGTAATCCATCAACAGGTAAATACTTCAAAACAGTAGAAAACCACCCTTGGGCACTAATAGTGACTTCGGATGACGAATGGGAGTGGCCTTTAGAGTACGTCGATATTGTTACCGCTTACCCAGAGTTTAAAGAATACGCAGAATCCGGCGGTGAAACGAACCAAACATGGTACCAATCACCTGCAGACAACCAACGTTACGAACCATAAGGAGAGACGTTATGACTATTCACACTAAACAATATCGAGACAATCATTGCGTTGATTCAAGTCGCAATCTCTTTGAGGAAAAACGTATGTCTGTACAAAGCACTTGGAACATCAAGAAGTCACTAGCCGTTATTTTAGCTGCAGCGCCATTAGTATTAGCCGGCTGTGGAGGCGGCGGTGGGGGCGGAAGTACATCTACGGCATCACCATCTACACCCTCGACACCTGCAACTCCGTCGAATCCGGTAACAGCAACGAATCCGGTAACAGCAACGACTCCGGTAACAGCAACGCCTTCGCCGTCTCCCGCGACAAGTGCGGTAGCAGCGCAGAGCTATACGATGAGTGATTTGGTGGTACCTGATGGATTTGACTACAACTCTGTTGAACAGTTTGATCTCAACATTGACATCAGCAGCATTTCGACAGACCGTTCTTTTGTGACCGTTTATAGCCGCTTTAGTACAAGAGATGACTCAACCTTGAAGCCGGATTACTCCAGCAAGGTCATTGCGGGCCCACTAGATAACGGTGTGTTCGCCTCCAACTTTGCAGCACCAGTAAACCATGACGCACTCTTGATAGAGATTTGGTTTTACGATGGTCAACCTCCATTACAACAAGTGGTTTCTAGCGGCGACTCTCAGATTGTCTGGCAGTAAATTGTTGAACAGCAGGTAACTTGTCGTTAGCGAGATCTCTGACGAAACAGAGTCAAAATGGATTGTTTGTAAGTAGGAAGTGAGCAGAAATGCTCACTTTTTTATTTTCGTCGAAGAGCAGTTAATTCAGCTTTCTTAGCGAGTAGCATTCACTTTACCACCAACCTCACTTATATTTTCAACATAACCTTCAAAGACTTACTCTCATGAAACAGTTAAAAATAGGTCTATTTATCTTAATGTGTGGCGTAGGCGTGTTAGTTGCCCTTGCCTATTTCCCGCTAACATCAGAGACGGGGCAACGTATTCAAGCCAAAGTAATTTCGAACACGCTTACTCAATCCTTAGATGGGCACAGGCGTTATCTGACGGTTCAGACAAAAGATAATGACGTATTTCGGCTCTCTATTGCTCCTACCACAGACTGCCCTATTGATTCTGTGGTCGCGCTTGATACATTAAACAATCAAATAACCGGACAAAGCAGTTATCAGTTCATCCACTGTCGAGCTGCACAGTAGCCATCGATGCAACAACGGTATTCGTAAAGCAACTGTATTCGCAAAAGCAACAGTAATCGCTCTACCACTGTATTCGCTAAAACAGTAAGAATCGCTAAAACAACAAGAATCGCTAAAACAACAAGAATGGATATAACAATAATGAATCAGCCACTCATCTCACCACAACAACTTCAACAACGTTTGCTAGCAGAAGACAATATCATCATCCTCGACGCCAGCATCGAGTTTCAAATTCCAAGCGAGTCAGAAAAGATCAAAGGACAAATGATTCCTGGTGCTATTCGTTTTGACTACGACAAAGACTTTTGTAACAAGCACACTCTGCTTCCTCACATGTTTCCGAGCGAAAAACACTTCAACACTCGCGCAAAAGAAATTGGCATCAATCAAGACAGTACGATTGTGGTTTACGATAACTCCGGAACCTTCGCTTCTCCTCGTGCGTGGTGGATGTTTATGGCAATGGGACACAACGACGTATTCATCTTAGATGGCGGTTTGCCAGCTTGGATCGAAGCCGGTTACGCGACCGAGACTGACTATCGCACCGAAGTAAAAGCGGGCAATTTTGAAGGCCATATTCAAGACAACTACTTTGTCAGTGCTCAGCAGATTGAAGGTTACTCAACTGACAAGAGCGCAAACATTGTAGATGCTCGTTCTCAAGCTCGTTTCGATTCAGAAGTTCCTGAACCACGTGAAGGCTTGCGTAGTGGCCATATACCGAATTCTATTTGCCTACCATTTGCCCAAGTACTCAAAAACGGCAAGTTAAAGTCCCAAGAAGAGCTTATTGATATCTTTTCAACGCTAGAATTAACGCCTTCTCAACCTATGTTCTTTAGCTGTGGCTCTGGCGTAACAGCTTGCATCATATTATTAGCCGCTAAACTCGCTGGCTATAACGGTGAAATGGGTGTTTACGATGGTTCATGGACGGAATGGGGTGCTAACGACAAACTCCCTATCGCCGTGACTAAAAAGTAATTCAACTTCGCTTAATGCAACTATTAGAATATACTGCGCATGCATAAAGAGCTTACTGATAATGATGGCTCCACGTCTCATGAAGTAAGCCTCTATGTCGCAGTCAACGCTATGTTCATTTGAGACCAAGACTCGATTCACGCCGTTTGATTTGTAACCCACATCAACTTGCTAACCATAATTCGTGATTAATCATAAACTAATCGTTATCGACGTTATGAATACTAATTTTTCACTCAAGAATCTCTGCTCGTAGTCGTTACACTATTTAATCATTAATACTTTCATCATTGATGTTTGTATTTTTCGTTGCATGAATCGCGCTGACAACCCAATAGTTTGTCACTTGCAGTCTGTTAAAAGTAGTAACCAACAAAGGCATCTCATGGCTCTATTTAAGCAAAATATCTGGTCGCTGTACGCGTTTGTCGTACTACTGACCCTGATACTTTTCGCCGCGTTGGGAATAACAAACTGGAAAGCAAACAGAGACGACTTCATAGAGCAGCAACACATTCAGGTTGAGCTTTTTTCTAGCTCCGTCAACTCGCTGCTGACCAGTCAAGAAGCCTTGTTAGAAGTGGTTGGCCATCAACTGGCTCAACAGTCTGATTTCACACGTACTGCATCTATCCAGATTAGGCCAATATTAGACAAGCTACTTGAGACCCACCCTGCGATAGCAGCGTTTGGCTTGTTGAACACCGACGGTGATTACCTCTCGATTAGCTCAAATCTCGAACTTGCGAATCAAAGGAACTTGCTGCAATACGCGCCAACCAGAGGCTCCTTCCTAAACGCCCTATCAAGCAGTAGCATGGTGCTTGGCCGTACCTATTTTCAAGATTCGTTGAATAGCTTAGTCATCCCGCTGAGAAAATCCATTTCAATCGATGGCAAGAAAACCGATGCAGTAATGACCGCAGGGCTACGATTAGACGCAACGATCGTATTTGAAAATAATGCTCACGCCGGAAGTTTCAATACACTAAGCCTGATCAGAAAAGACAGCTATCGCCAGTTTTATTCAAGTGATATTGAATCTGAGAGTGCCTATTCCTCTCCAGTCGGCAAAGATGTCATACAACGTATTGCAAGTATCTTTACCGACCACTTCGGAATTAGCGTACAAGAAGCGATGAATGGGCAAGAAACCTATTCTTTTGTCGTCGACGATGAAGAGTACCACTCTTTGATGAGCGCGAAATACATCCCAAACTACAAATTATGGGTGGTAGGACGTACGGATCTAACTCACGTCGATAGTATATTCATACAAGAGTTCAGCATTCTTTTCGTTGCCTTTATTTTTCTTCAGTTTGGTTTCTACTTTTTGGTTAAGTCGATTGCCAAGAATGAACAACGGACTCGTAGCCAACTCATTTATCAGGCGAACCATGACCCTTTAACCTCTCTGCCAAACCGTTTGTACATGCGTAGAAACATTGGTAAATGGATTGACGATGAGTCAGAGCCGTTTTCGCTGTTGTTTATCGATATCGATAACTTTAAATGCGTCAATGACACCCACGGGCATGACTTTGGAGATAAGGTTCTCAAACAGATCGCTTTGCGTTTGATGAGGTTCCGATCTCGCCTCAGCCTATTGGTACGTGAATCCAGTGATGAGTTTTTGTTCTTGACGCCCTTGTCGAATGAAGCTGAAATTAAACGACTCGCCAAGCGCATTATTGAAGTGCTTTCTCAACCTTATGAAGTTGAAAGCGCTCAGTTTTTGTTAGGTTGCAGCATCGGCGTAGCGCGTTTCCCAGAACACGGAAAAGATCTGGATAGCCTGTTACGTTCTGCCGATATTTCAATGTACAAAGCGAAACAGCAGCAAAACTCGTACAGTATTTTCACAACGGAAATGCAAGATGCTCATCTCTACAAAATGAAAGTAGAACAAAGGCTACGCATCGCTATCGAGAAACAAACGCTGTTCATGGTTTTCCAACCGCTGGTTCGTGCAAATGAAAGTATTCATGGTGTAGAAGCACTCGTGCGCTGGATTGATGAGGAATTGGGTTTTGTTCCGCCAGATGTCTTTATACCGATAGCAGAGAACACGGGTTTAATGCAAAAACTGGGGACTTTTATTATTGAGTCCAGCATTATGCAGATCGCCCACTTGCACCGAACAACAGAACAAAAGATCGGGCTGTCGATCAACATATCAGTGCGTCAGTTTTCTCATCAATCCTTCTCTGAGCACTTGTTCGCGACACTAGAAAAGTATCAACTCTCTCCTAGCTGTGTAACGCTAGAAATTACCGAGAGCTTGTTCATTGAAGATGTGACTTTGGTGAAACCGACTTTTGAAGCCCTCAAAGAGAAGAATATAAAGATCTCTTTAGATGATTTCGGGACAGGTTATTCATCACTAAGTATGTTGAAAGCACTGCCTATCGATGAACTTAAAATCGATAAGAGCTTTATTGAGAACATTGCTGTAGATCAGCAGTCACTCACCATGGTGCAAAACATCATCGCAATCGGTAAGAACTTCGGCATGGTGGTATTAGCAGAAGGCGTAGAATCAAACGAACACTTCGCAATTCTAAAGGCATGTGGATGTGACTTAATGCAAGGCTATTACTTCTCTCGCCCTATTCCTTATGATGAGCTGGCTACTCACCTAAACAAGAAAGTGACCGAGCACACGGAATGTTCTGTTTAAGAACGTGAGTTAAATAGACGAGCTAAATAAGGTAGGCAGATAAACACCTACCTTATTTTCTAGATATTTTCTGTTCGGTTATTTATTCATTTCACTTTTTATTCATTTCACTATGCATAACATCGATCAACTGTCCGGAAGGATCTCCTGATAATTCCCAAGTAAAAATGCCGCCTAGGTCTGATTTCTTCGCCCATTCTGCCTTTGCTTTAATAGAACGCTGATCTTCAAAAGATATGAATACTTTTTTATCTGGGTTCCACAAATAAGGTGCTTGAGCTTGCTCATCATACTTATACTCATAACCTTGTTTACTGCTGTAGTTATTCATAAGATCCCAAAACATGAAGTAACCGTTTTCACCGGTACCAAACTGCGCCCCTTGTTCAGAAACTAGGTCACCTTTAGGCAGCTCTCCAGCAAAGTCTTTTGTCCCTTGCCAACCTCGACCATAAAAAGCCGCCCCGATCACGAGCTTCTCGCTAGGAATACCTTGCTCTATCATCTGATTAATGAAGACATCAGCTCCCATTCCCCACCAACTACGCTCGGTGGCATGTAAGTTTGTTGTGTGACCTGTTTGAGTTCCCCAGCCTCCGAGGAAGTCATACGTCATCGCAAACATGTTCGTCAGATATGGGCTAGCTGCGTTCCAGTCAATTTGAGCTGCCTTAGCACCAACACCGACAGCCGTTGAAAGCTCGTAATCTCTTTGAGTCGTCTTTGATAGAGCGTCCAAATCACTTCTGATTGTTTTTACTAAAAGTGTGAAAGCTTCACGCTCTTGCGCTTTCTGCTCATCCGTTAGTTTAGTCTCTGGGTTCCAAGGCGAAGTGGTTAAGCCGCCGCCTCCTGGGTATTCCCAATCAAGATCAATACCATCAAAGAAGTCGTATTTTTGGATCAACTCAACAGCAGTTCTTGAAAAGTGCGCAATGGCTTTAGGATCTTTCGCCATCGCATGGAAAGGTTCAGACATTGTCCACCCGCCAAATGATGGCAAGATTTTGATATTTTGATTGTCGGCCTTCAGTTGAGCTAACTGGGCAAAGTGACCTCTGTAGGCGACATCAACATCCACGTCTCCGAAATCGACTTCTAACGCAGCTTCTTTATCCACAATAATCGCGGTATATGGTTGTTTGTCTGCACATTGCTGCTTAATTTGTTTTTGGACGGGCTCACCAGCACCGCTATGAGGACCACACATGCTCAAGAAGGCGTAAATAATATGTGAGAGCTTGTCTGCAGGTATGTCGTCAACGGTATAAGGGTTGTCTTTATTCAGATATTGCCAATCCGCAAAATACCCTGCGACGACTTTATCATCGGCATGTACTGTAGGTGTGAGCATACAAACCGTGGCTATTGAGCTAAGCCCAAAGATAGAAATAGATTTAAAGATAGAACTTGATTGGTCACTGTTGCTAGAAATAGCGTGTGTGATAAATGACAGTTTCATAATTATCTCCTTTAGTGTGGCTTAACATTAAAGAGTGATAATTCTTTCAACCGCTGAACAAATTTACTATTCGAGTCATGTCTAATAGTTATCCCCCTTATTGCACTGGTTTCATTAGGGGGAATTTCCATGATTATTCAAATAGTGAATTCAACGAAGCATAAATATCTTACTATTCACTGCCGTTTGGTTTATTCACGCTAAGTTGTTCGTCCAAGTTAAGTACCGTCAAAGCATTACTTACGCTGGTCGCTATCACATCGACCACACCGGTTCTTAGTGCACCTAACAAAGCGAGTGGTTTACTGTTCTCGGCTGCAATGGCAATGACTTCTGCAATTGGGCGGAATTCTTCCAAGGCCAAACCAATCACACGGTCACTCATTACTGTGTTTGCTGTTTTACCGTGAACATCGAAAAAGTCATAACCCGCAAAGTCACCGACGACTCCTTGCAATAAACGAGATTGAACGACCTCACCTGCGGTAAACCAACCTAAGTCGACCATATAGCTGTTTTCACTCATATCACCGATACCGACTAATGCAACATCGGCTTTTCGAGCGAGATCGAGTGTCTGCTTAACGGTGCTGTTTTCCATAAATGCGGTTTTTTGCGCTTTATTCTCGGCATAAGCCGGCGCGTATAAGGTTTCAGAAGATCCACCGTACTTTTTGGCTAGCTGCCTGCATATATGGTCGGCATTAAACATACCGCCTCTTGGGTGAATACCGCCGATACCACACACGAATTTGCAGTCTCGTGGCGTAATTACGCCAGTGTGGTGAGCAACAGACGATACGTTTCGCCCTTGTCCTACTGTCACCACCATACCGTTTTTCAGTGTACTGGTAAGATAGTTAGACACTAAACCAGCAACCTGTAATCGCTGCTTCTCTTCATTTGGTTGGTCTAGTGCTACAAGAGCACGCTTTACACCAAATCGTTCGATCAAACGTTGCTCGATCTTCGCACTAAAGACGGGGTGATATTTCACGGTGATCTCAACAATGCCCTCATCTCGGGCTTGCTTGAGCATTCGACCAACCTTTGCACGGGAGATAGAGTACTTTTTAGATATCTCTTCTTGCGTGGCACCATCTTGATAATAAGCAACCGCTACTTCAGTGAGGAGATCAGTGTTTTCTTCGGAAACATCTTGGATATTCTTACTCATATACCACTCAACCAATATTTAACAATTATTTTACCTGCTTGAAGAACAAATGTTCGATGCTTAAGCAAGTGATACACAAGTTTACACCCCGAACATATGTAACAGCAAGGTACATTTGCTCATAGTCATAACCATGGTTTTGTTGTTGATTAATTCACCTCACTTTGCTCGTTAAACGTTTGCTTGCATAGCCCATGATTACTAGAGCGAAATATATTTGACTGAAGTCACCATACAGTACTATTTACCGTTGACTTTGGGGCTAGATCGGATAAATATGGCTACATCATTTACTCATCGAGCGATCAAATGTTCTGTGCAAATGTTCGTTCGGAGAAAAATTTAAATTAATGTAAGTTTGGCTCACTGGTACAACCATTGAGAACTTCATTAGTTAGCTTGCAAATGCCCACACCTCTCCCATTAATGAGGTGTTATGCGATACATAGGATGATCAAAATGAGCAATAAATTAGAGCAACTTCGTAAACTAACAACTGTTGTAGCTGACACTGGCGATATCGAAGCTATCAGCAAGTACACTCCTGAAGATGCAACAACTAACCCATCTCTAATTCTTAAAGCTGCTCAAATTGCTGAGTACGCTCCTCTAATCGATGCTTCTATCGAATACGCAAAAGCGCAAAGCGGTGATAAAGCACAGCAAGTTCAAGATACTTGCGACATGCTTAACGTGAACATCGGTAAAGAAATCCTAAAAGTTGTACCTGGCCGTATCTCTACTGAAGTAGATGCTCGTCTTTCTTACGACATGGAAGGCAGCGTTGCTAAAGCTCGTCAACTTATCAAAATGTACAACGACGCTGGTATCACTAACGACCGCATCCTTATCAAACTGGCTTCTACTTGGGAAGGCATCCGTGCTGCTGAAATCCTAGAGAAAGAAGGCATCAACTGTAACCTAACGCTTCTATTCTCTTTCGCTCAAGCTCGTGCTTGTGCTGAAGCTGGCGTATTCCTAATCTCTCCTTTCGTTGGTCGCATCATGGACTGGTACAAAGCGAAAGAAGGTCGTGATTTCGAAGCTTCAGAAGATCCAGGTGTAATCTCTGTTTCAGATATCTACAACTACTACAAAGACCACGGCTACAAAACTGTTGTTATGGGCGCAAGCTTCCGTAACATCGGCGAGATCCTTGAACTTGCTGGTTGTGACCGTCTAACTATCGCTCCGCAACTTCTAGCAGACCTAGAAGCAGCAGAAGGCGAAGTATTAGAGAAGCTTATCGACTCTAACGGTACTAAAGAGCGTCCAGCAGCGATGACTCACGCTGAGTTCCTATGGGACCACAACCAAGATGCAATGGCTGTTGAGAAACTGGCTGAAGGCATCCGCAACTTCGCCGTTGACCAAGGCAAACTAGAAGACATGATCGCAGCTAAGCTGTAATCACTCTTACCAAATTCAAATAGGGGAACGTTCAGTTCCCCTACTTTTATCAATTTTGTTTTTCTTAATTTTTATTCGGAAGTTCTTATGAATCGCAAACATCTAGCTAACGCTATTCGTGCTCTAAGCATGGACGGCGTACAACAAGCAAACTCTGGTCACCCAGGCGCACCTATGGGTATGGCAGACATCGCTGAAGTACTTTGGCGCTCTCACCTAAACCATAACCCAGCAAACCCAGAGTGGGCTGACCGCGACCGTTTTATCCTGTCTAACGGCCACGGCTCAATGCTGATTTACTCTCTGCTTCACCTAGCAGGTTACGAGCTTTCAATTGAAGATCTTAAAAACTTCCGTCAACTGCATTCTAAGACTCCAGGTCACCCAGAGTACGGCTACGCACCAGGCATCGAAACAACGACTGGCCCTCTAGGTCAAGGCATCACCAACGCTGTTGGTATGGCGATGGCTGAAAAAGCTCTTGCGGCACAGTTCAACAAAGAAGGCCACGACATCGTAGACCACTACACTTATGCATTCATGGGTGATGGCTGTCTGATGGAAGGTATTTCTCACGAAGCATGTTCTCTAGCGGGTACGCTAGGTCTTGGTAAGCTGGTTGCTTTCTGGGATGACAACGGCATCTCTATCGATGGCGAAGTGGAAGGTTGGTTCTCTGACGATACTCCTAAGCGTTTTGAAGCTTACGGCTGGCACGTAATCCCAGCAGTTGATGGTCACGATGCTGACGCTATCAACGCGGCTATCGAAGCGGCTAAAGCAGACCCTCGCCCTACTCTAATCTGTACTAAAACAGTGATTGGCTTTGGTTCTCCAAACAAAGCAGGTACGCACGACTGTCACGGTGCTCCACTAGGCGCTGAAGAAATTGCAGCAACACGTAAAGAATTAGGTTGGGAGCACGGTCCTTTTGAAATTCCGTCGGAAGTTTACTCAGAGTGGGATGCGAAAGAAGCAGGCGCAGCTAAGGAAGCAGCGTGGAACGAGAAACTTGCAGCTTATGAAGCAGCATACCCTGAGCTGGCAGCTGAATTCAAACGCCGCGTAAACGGTGACCTACCAGCTGAGTGGGAAGAGAAAGCATCGGCAATCATCGCTGATCTTCAAGCTAACCCAGCAAACATCGCATCACGTAAAGCATCTCAAAATGCTCTAGAAGCGTTCGGTGCTATGCTACCAGAATTCATGGGCGGCTCTGCTGACCTTGCGCCTTCTAACCTAACTATGTGGTCTGGTTCTAAGTCTCTTGAAGCGAACGACTTCTCTGGTAACTACATCCATTACGGTGTACGTGAATTCGGTATGACGGCTATCATGAACGGTATCGCTCTACACGGTGGTTTCGTACCATACGGCGCAACGTTCCTAATGTTCATGGAATACGCGCGTAACGCTATGCGTATGGCTGCTCTGATGAAAACTCAGAACATCCAAGTTTACACGCATGACTCTATCGGTCTTGGCGAAGATGGTCCAACTCACCAACCAGTTGAGCAAATCGCTTCTCTACGTCTAACTCCAAACATGAGCACATGGCGCCCATGTGACCAAGTTGAGTCTGCTGTTGCTTGGAAACTAGCAATCGAGCGTAAAGATGGTCCTTCTGCACTTATCTTCTCTCGTCAAAACCTTGCACAACAAGATCGTGACGCTGAGCAAGTAGCAAACATCGCTAAGGGTGGTTACATCCTGAAAGATTGTGAAGGCAAGCCAGAGCTTATCCTTATCGCAACGGGTTCTGAAGTTGAGCTAGCGGTTAACGCTGCTGCTGAGCTAACGGCTGAAGGTAAGAAAGTACGCGTAGTTTCTATGCCTGCTACTGATGCGTTCGACAAACAAGACGCGCAGTACCGTGAGTCTGTACTTCCATCTGACGTAACGGCACGTATCGCTGTAGAAGCTGGCATCGCTGACTTCTGGTACAAGTACGTTGGTTTCGGTGGCAAGATCATCGGTATGACAACGTTCGGCGAGTCTGCACCTGCAGGTGAGCTATTCAAGATGTTCGGTTTCACTACTGAAAACGTAGTAAACACAGCGAAAGAGCTTCTAGCTTAATCTTGAATACATTGTCTCGCCCTTCAATGGGTTGATGCATACAGAAAGCCCCGCATGAAAATACGGGGCTTTTTTTGTCTTTTCTCTCATTCGGATTAAATCTAACGGCTATTTTTCTTCGAAACGCTTTGCCAGTTGGTAGAACTCATTGACTTGTTCTTTTAGCTCTGTGGAGTGGTCTTTCACAGAATGCGTTGCCACTAAGTTTTGTTCTGCGGTCGAGGCGATAGACTGCATATGCAGATTGACCTCACTCGACAGCTCACGTTGCTTATGAGCAGAACTTTCAACAGACTGCATGAGTTCATTCATGGATTGCATTAGGTTTTCGACTTCCGACAAGCGCTCTGCACTTACCTTAGCAACATCACCACACGCGTCCGTTTGCTCTCGGTTCGCCAGAATATCTTTCTGCCACCCTTCAATCGTCGTTAGCATGGTATCGATGCTCTCTTTGATCTGAACCGTAGCCTTTGAGGTTCGACCCGACAATGCACGGACTTCGTCGGCAACAACGGCAAAGCCTCGTCCTTGCTCGCCCGCTCTCGCCGCTTCAATCGCAGCGTTCAGGGCCAACAAGTTGGTTTGTTCGGCGATTCCACCAATCTCTTCCATTATCTTGCTTACGCTCTGCGCTTGATCGCTCAGTTGGTAAGTCGTTTGAGTCGCCTTTTCAGCCTGAGAAGCTAGGCTCTCTAAGTTTTGATGAGTTTGATTAATGCTTTCTTTAGCGCCAGCACAGGTTTGCAAAGTCACATCAACAATCTGGTGCGCTTCTTCTGTGCGAGAAGAGACCTCATTGGCGGTGACTTCAACCTCTTCAGTCGCCTCTCGTACTTGAAGAATGTCTTTTGTTTGTTGATCTAAGGCTTCTGATACTTCAAATGACGTCGCATTTAGGTTGTCAGCCAAATCTTGTAACGGCTTGGCTGAGTCTGTCATGCGACCTAATACGGTGTGGATTCTTGCAGACAATAGTTTTAAGTGAAAGTCGGCAATAGAGAACTGACTATTACCTGAATAAACAAGACGACTAACACTATCGAATTTAGATTGCAGCTTTTTCAACTGCAGTGGAGTATCAATCAGCTCTTGTCGGAAAAGCAGTGCTAATGCTGAAACAGGAAGTAGGCTCAACAACCATTGTGATACTTGCCCTACTTCAATGAGATTTGAAATTAACGGCGCAGCCAAAGAGCCTAGCAACACGGCGTAACGAACACTGTCACTGATCTTTAATGACCATTGGCGACCCGACTTTTCAGCCTTCAAGAGGCCTTGGTAAGCCTTATCTGCAACTTGTATCCATTCATTCTTTGGCTTAACACGAACAGATTGGTAGCCACTCACCTTACCATTGTCGTAAATTGGAGTTACATAAGCATCGACCCAGTAAAACCCACCAGATTTGGTTTTGTTTTTTACGATGCCACGCCAAGCTTTACCTTGCTTTAGGTTAACCCACATATCAGCAAAAGCGGCTTTCGGCATATCGTTATGCCTTACGATATTGTGGTGTTGCCCTAGCAATTCTTGTTGGCTGTATTCCGCTATGCGACAAAAAGCATCATTACTGTACGTAATCACGCCTTTTAAATCAGTGGTAGAGACAAGTTGTTCGTTTTCGCTGAGAAGCGTTTCACGAGATTGAGTAGATGAGCTGACAGTCATTATATTAACTTTTGTTAATTATTGTTTTAGGCGAGGAATATATACAATTATTAAAGTTATGACAAAATGTGAACGTCACATTTTGTGTAAATGCCTGCTATTTATACAAAAATACGCTCGACACCTCACAAAGCTCAACGCTTCACGCTTCTTCTCAAATCAACATTTATAAATCATCTAAGTTACCTACAGTTTAAATCTCATGGTTCTCATTGAAACAGAGGTATGGAATGTACGAATGTTTAAATCTTTGCACAGCACTCATTCAACAAAGCCTTTAGTAAGCTTGGATGTCTTAACCATGGCAATCCTCTACTCAACCATAAGTAAATCGCTAACGCGTACACGAACTAAAAAGCCTAAACGCGGGCTCTTTTTCTTATCTGATAACTCCATTTGATCGAGCTATTGTGAAATCTGTTCTCTTGAAGCACTTTAAATCGCGCTTAATAGCCTAGTTATTGATATTTCGAATGAAAATAATTTCAGCATGGTTATTTACTAAACACTCAATTATTACATGCATTTTTTTAACACCGACAATAAAACATTTGTTTGATTAATTATAACCCCACACCTTACATAAAGTGCTCTGAAGCATAATAACCATTTACCCAATAATGATATCAAATATTAAAACTATCAGCTATTAATGCACCCAACCCTACTAAATAACTGACAATAAAATAAATAACACCCCTTATTTGATATTAACTCTTAATGTTGAAACCTGAACGAATAATGATTTGTAATGATTATTCGTTTGATTGGTTAATTTTATAAATATATTTTGTTACATAATCAAAACTGATGGCTTGATATAAAAATGTCACACAAAACAATGACTTTAATGGTTCTCGTTTTTTCCTCACTGTCACAGGCTTCCACTATTGAGAACGACGAACTATTGCTGAAGTCATTGATTGAACGAGGCGTTATCTGTCCAGGCTTAACCTATGAGGGCAATCAAGAAGCTTTGCGTATATATCTAAACGCTAAAAAAGTAAAGAGCACTCAGTTTGATTCAAAAAATAGAAAAGAGATAACCAATACAAAAGAAATAGAAAGTATAAAAAAGATGGAAAGTACGAAACATACAGCAAACACACGTCAGTTAAATAAGACACCACAAGAGTGTATTAGGCCAGACTCGGACAACTGATTCGAATAAGGCAGTTGATACTGATATCGACATGGAAATATAAAAAGGAAATATAATGAAAATGATGAGAAAAACATTGTTGGCTTCAGCAATGCTTACTCTATTTAGCGTCAGTAGTTATGCAAAAACACCTATTGATTTAGGCGTTGTTAATGAAGACAAACTTATTGAAATGCTAGTTAGACAAGGCTTAGTCGACCAAGATGCAACCGATGCGGCAAAGCGCGATGCGCTTGACCGTTACTTAAAAAATAAGATCAATTCCGGTTTCAAAGGCGATGCTCAATTCGGTAAAAAAGCACTTGAACAACGAGCGAAAATACTCAAAGCCATTGAGAAAGGATCTGGCGTTAAAAAGGCCAGCGTCTTTGCTTTAGAAGTCGGCACTAAACGTACCGACAAAGTGCTCGCTCTGTTGGTCGATTTCCCTGATTTGAACTGGGATGACAACAAGTTGACCGAAGAGCACACGCAGATGCTCTATGAGAGCTACAGCCCTGAACATTATCAAGAGTTGTTGTTTTCAAATTCTGGCTACACAGGGCCAAATGGCGAAAACCTAATCTCGATGCGCCAATATTACCAAAGCGAATCAGGCGACAGTTACAGCGTTGCAGGTCAAGCGGCAGGTTGGTATCGCGCCTCTAAGCCTGCGTCATTCTATGGTGGCAACTCCCCTACCACCGACAACGACCTAAACGCCCAAGAACTGGTTCGTGAAGCGCTGAATCAACTGGCTCAAGATCCGAGTATCAACCTTGCCGATTACGACATCGAAGATCGTTACGATTACGACGGTGACGGAAATTTCCGCGAACCCGATGGTGTGATT
Source organism: Vibrio sp. 10N.286.52.C3 (assembly GCF_041468865.1). NCBI lineage: Bacteria > Pseudomonadati > Pseudomonadota > Gammaproteobacteria > Vibrionales > Vibrionaceae > Vibrio > Vibrio sp. 10N.286.52.C3. The sequence goes on from NZ_JBFRJM010000025.1 coordinate 17,212, forward strand.
GACCACCTGATGGTGTTTCATGCATCGGTAGGCGAAGAAGCCGGTGGTGGCGTGTTAGGCCCTGATGCGATTTGGTCTCACCGATTCAACCTTGGTCGCACTCATGTACTGGAAGGTACTTCTAGCTCGCTTCCAGATCGATTTGGTGGCCAATACGCGGCGTTCGATTACACCATTCAACCGATTGATGCGGCTGCAGGTGTTTGTGCCCACGAATATGGTCATGATTTAGGCTTACCAGACGAGTATGACACGCAATACACAGGCAGAGGCGAACCGGTTTCTTACTGGTCAATCATGTCTTCGGGCAGTTGGGCTGGTCAAATTGGTGGTACACAACCAACGGCATTCAGCTCTTGGGCAAAACACTTCCTACAGAAATCGATTGGCGGACGTTGGGTTAACGATGATCAGCTCTCGATTGATGACCTAGAAGACAATCCACAAGTGTATACGCTGTTCCAAACAACGGATAACAGTCGTCCTAACATGATCAAAGTGGATCTTCCTGAAAAGCAGATTGAAAGTCTGAAACCCTTTGAGGGCGAGTATTCATTCCACTCTCAAAAAGGTGATGATCTGAAAAACAGTATGACTCGTAAGTTGGTGATCCCAGCGGGTGATTCTGCACTGCTGTCTTTCAAAACTTGGTATGAGATTGAAAAAGACTACGACTTTGCTCGCGTGCTAATCAACGGACAAGCCATTGCAGGCAACATTACCTCAATGGACGACCCATACAACACGGGCCTCGTTCCTGCTATTGGCGGCGAATCTGGCGGATGGGTTAACGCTGAGTTCGACGTTTCACAATGGGCAGGACAAGAAGTTGAACTTTCATTTGAGTACATCACCGATGGCGGCTTAGCAATGGAAGGCTTCTATTTAGATAACCTTGCTGTGGTTGTCGATGGTGAAGTGACCTCAATAGATGATGCTGAGAGCAACTCCACCTTCTCCCTTAATGGTTACAAGCTGAGTAATGGATTCCATCAAGCGCAGCACTACTATCTATTGCAGTGGCGCAGCCACATGGATGTTGATGAAGGCCTAGCGAACATCAAACGCATGGGACAACTGATGTCATTCGACCCAGGATTGATCATTTGGTACGTCGACGAATCACTCACCGACAACTGGGTAGGTAAACACCCTGGTGAAGGTTGGTTAGGCGTGGTCGATGCAGACCAAAATGCCATGGTGTGGGCAAACTCTGGTGAAGTGGCTCAAACACGCTACCAAGTTCGAGACGCTGCGTTTTCACTCAAAGATCATACTCCAATGCGCCTTGTAAACAGCGATAATGATGTACTCGAAGATACCAGTTTGGTTGGCAATGCTAGCTTCTTGGATGACCAAGATTACACATCGCCTCAAGCACCAGATTCAGGACGCATCCTGACGGAGTTTGGTTTAGCGGTCGATATTGTGAATCAGAGTGACAACAACGAATACGGCGTGGTTCGCTTATCTAAAGTAAGCCAACACAACGTCGCTCCTACTGCGAACTTCGAGCTGAATGTGACTGGCCTGAATGTTTCTGTAAACAACTTCAGCTCAGACCAAGACGGTGAGATCACCCATTACCTGTGGGACTTTGGGAACGGCACAACAAGTACCGAAGTGGCACCAACTTGGTCTTATGAACAGGCCGGTGAATACACGTTGAACTTGACTGTTGTCGACGACAAAGGCGCTACCGATTCATTTAGATCTGTAGTGAGTGTTGAATCTCCAAACGCCCTTCCAGAAGCGAGCGCGAAGTACATTCACTTGGGCCGCTGGGTAACCATGTGGTCTACAAGTTCAGACAGCGATGGTCGTATTGTTGATACCGAGTGGACACTTCCAAATGGAAAGGTCAAACGTGGTCGCACATTCACGTCAATCTTCCCTTCGTACGGAAAGCACGAGGTGACACTGAAGATAATCGATGACCAAGGTGGGATTACCACTAAGACAATTTTGGTCGACCTGTAAATCACCGCTGGCTCTGTCATGCGTATTTACAACACAAGCTTAAGTACTGTTGTCACAGGATATAAGCCACGACAGCAGTTTTAAGAAAACGTTATTATTTAAGCAGTAAGCAAAGGCCCTACCGATTTGGTAGGGCTTTTTATTGGTCGCAGTTCGAGATACTAGGGTTTTAATCACAGTAACGAAGTTACTGAACCACCATTAGATGATCCATTACACAGGCTGCTTTTGAATACGCGATTTACGAGCACTAAATGCGAACAACAAGATAACAGCCAACACGAATGGCAATACATAGATATTGAGGTTCTGCCACCCTGCTGTCGATTCTAGCCAGCCAGAGAGCATCGCTGTAATCGTCACACAGCCAAAGACAATAAATTCATTAAACGCTTGTGCCTTAGCTTTATTCTGCGATTGGTAGGACTGACTAAACAAACCTGTTGCCGCGATAAACATAAAGTTCCAACCGACACCAAGCACAACTAGAGCCGCTCTGAAGTGCCAGATAGATTCGCCATGAATGTTAATCGCGATACAGACGACGAACAGAACCCCGCCTGCCAAGATCATCATTCTTGAGCCAAACTTCTCGATAAGTGAACCAGTAAAGAATGCAGGAACAAACATCCCCAATACGTGCCACTCAATGACGCCCGCTGCTTTGGTAAAGTCAAAGCCACAACCAATCATTGCCAATGGCGTTGCTGTCATCAGGATATTCATCACCGCATAAGCGACCATGGCAGCAAACACTGCGCCAATAAAGTTAGGCGCTTTTACTATCACACTGAGAGGATCGGATTTAGGTGCCTGACTATTAAAAGAGACTTTTGGAAACTGAATTGTTTGTAAGATGAGTAACGCAAGAATGTTCAATCCAATCAAAGAAGCAAAAGCACCAATGTACAAGCCATCTTGCGACCACTGTTGCGACATAATCGCCAAATTTGGTCCTAATACCGCGGCTAAAACGCCACCAGCCATCGAGATAGAGATCGCTCGGTGACGGGCATTTTCATCACACACCTCGATTGCAGCAAAACGATAAAGCGTGCCAAAACCTATGCCTATCCCAAGTAAGAACGTAGCGAAACAAAACAAATAGAAATGTTGTTGAGACAGTGCGTAGGTGGCAAGACTAGCTCCTGTAATGCCAACCACATTACCAATGCTAAATCCTCGCTTTCTCCCTAACTTGCCTGAAATTAAAGATGCTGGAATAGTGGCTGCCATTAGACCCAAAAACTGCAGTGCAACCGGCAAGGTGATCATGCTGACACTGGGTGCAATCTGCTTACCGATCAAACCAATCACAGAGATCAGTAATATGTTACCCGTCATCAACAAGGCCTGACACAGTGAAAGCAGCCAAACATTTCTATTCATCTTCGTTCCTAAATATGAGCACAGTTGGTCAATAGACCAAAAATTCAACAAAGTCGCAACACTTTGTTACTCATAGCAACTCTACAAAGCGACCAATAGACCAATAGACCAATATAAAGTGCTACCACCACATGACTTTGATTAGCGTTACTTAAGACGCTAGAGTTGAAATTATCATTACTTAAGATAATAATAATTTTCTGTTATTTATTGGCTTTGTTATTTATAGGCTTTAGTATTTGAAGGTGAGTATGATTAATCCACTTTGGCTCAATACGTTTAAGACTCTGGTTGAAGTTGGCCATTTCACCCAAACGGCAGAAAAGTTGTATATGACACAACCTGGAGTCAGCCAACACATCAAGAAGCTTGAACAAGCTTGTAATTGTGACCTGCTATCTCGAGAAAACAAGAGCTTCGAACTGACCGAACAGGGTCGGATTATGTATCGCTATGCGATCAAACTAGAGAAAGACCAAGAAGATCTTTTTGAGTCTCTGAGTTTTGATAACCCTTATGCTGGGCAATGTCACTTGTCTTGCTCTGGCTCACTCTCTTTGCGTCTGTATCCCAAGCTTCTTGAACTTCAACAGCAACACCAAGAGCTCAGCATTAACTTAGAAGCCGCTCCAAACAAAAAGATATTGAATGACCTAAGCGAAGGCACTACCGATATCGGCATTGTTAGGCATTCCCCGAACGACAGCTACTACCAAAGCCAAGTCATCGGCAAAGAAGCACTGTGTCTTATTGTTCACCACAGCCTTGCTGATTTAGAGATAACGCCGCAAGTATTGAATGACATTGGCCTGATTGCCCACCCAGATTCTGCACACTATCTGTCTTTGTATTTCGACCTTTGCGGAGATAAAGACTTAGCGAACATCAACGTTAATGAGATACCAAGATCTGGCTACATTAATCAGCTTCACCAGATCTTGCTACCCGTATCAAAAGGATTAGGTTTTACCGTGTTACCGGCTGGCGCGGTTGAACACTTCCCAGATAGAGACAAGCTACACGTTGTGCCGCCAAAGGTAGAAGTAGAGGAAACGCTGTATCTGGTTCAAAAACGAAACCGAAAACTGCCGCACCGATACGATACGGTTGTTGAGCTAATCAAACAGAACGTGAGTCGTTAGTTCGGTATAGATAGATTTAAAGCCTTTAGCTAGCTAGTAATTTCGCTATAAGAGCTAAAGGCTTTAATGTTGAAGTGATATTTATAAAAGACAACTACTCAGAAGCGCCAAACCCCTCTTTTGCTCGTTCAAAGTCATAATTATCTAACGCACTTCGAACATCTTTGAGAACAACAGAATGTGGATACTGTGCCAATAACTCAGTCACATATTGAGTTGCATCGTTATCATAAGCATCCAGCAGTGATAGCAACTGAGCATGCTGTTCTGACGTGATGCTCGGTGAATCAGAGGTATCAGCAAGACTCGCATCGGCTTCTTCAGTACTTGTCGTATTGAATCCCCCAACACCAGACACATCAAAGCTGATCTCAACTGCTTTAATCAGTTCGATTAACCCAAGTTCGCCTTGCTTAAGATCTGCTTCATCACACGCCTTGTTATGCGCTTTGCTTTCTAAATCACTGAGTAACTCTGCCAATCGCAATCCACCAATCGAAGCTGCCATGCTTTTTAAGGTATGTAGATTACGCTCTAACGTCTCCCAGTCGCCTTGTACTAAGTTATCAAAAGCATCCGACATAATGTCTGGCGATCCTTGGCAGAACCTATCAAGCATTTTGGCTTGCAGCTTCACATCATGATAAGTCAGTTGCTCAAACCTCGACTGAGAGAAAACAGGCGGCTCAATTTGGGGATCGGAGTGCAATTCCGCACTCTCACCAGAATCACCTGTCTGGATCGCATCTGAAGAGGTGTCTGATGGCGCTCGACCTTCAACTAAGACCTCAGGAACAATGTATCGAGTAATCAAAGACATCGCTTTATCAATAACAATAGGCTTATCCAAGAAGTCCGTGATGCCCGACGCCCTCGCTCGTTGTTTCGCATCAGCAAAAACATTGGCTGACATTGCAATAATCGGTACATCTATATCGAATTCACGAATCAAACGGGTAGCTTCAAAGCCGTCCATAATCGGCATTTGAAGATCCATGAAGATTATTTCGTAGTCGTTGTTTTTAGCTAACTCCAGCGCTTCCTTTCCGTTTTCAGCAAGATCGGCATTTAATTTAGAGCGACTGAAAAATGCTAAGGCGAGATCTTGGTTCAGCTCATTGTCTTCAACCAATAGCACTCTTTGCCCTTTGAACTCTATCTGATAATCCAGTTGCAACTCTTGAGCTTTGAAGTCGGCTAACGCATCCGAGCTTGAGCGTGGCAATGTCAGTACAAAGGAGAACTCACTGCCTTGCCCGTAAACACTCTCTACCGTAATTTGACTGCCCATCGCATGAACTAATTTCTGGCTAATGTTGAGCCCAAGCCCTGTACCGCCAAACCGACGTGTCGTTGTGGTATCCGCTTGGCTAAAGGCTTCAAACAGCTTGTGACGGTTCTCATCCAAAATGCCTATCCCGGTATCCATCACACTCACTCTCATGGTTAGGCTGCTGTCGTTCGAGTCAACATGCTCCACCGTTAATGCTACGCTGCCTTGTTCCGTAAACTTAATCGCGTTGCCCACAAGGTTGAGTATGACTTGGAACAACCTCAAGGGATCGCCTTGCAGTGGCGTGTCTAACTCTGGGTCGATGACCATCGACAAATTGAGTTGTTTCTCAGCGGCTTTCGACTCCATTAGTTCAATCACATCTTTAAAGGTCGTTACGGGATCAAACGGGACGTTATCAATAACAAGTTGTCCAGCTTCTATCTTTGAGAAATCAAGGATGTCATTGATGATACCGAGTAACGAATGGCCAGAACGGTGCACTTTCTCAATGTAATTTCGAGCGACAGGATTAGATATTTCGCCAATCGCCAGATAAGACAAGCCAATAATGGCGTTCATTGGGGTTCTTATCTCATGGCTCATATTGGCTAAGAATTCCGATTTAGCTTGGCTCGCCAAATCGGCTCTCTGTTTCTCTTCTTCCAATTGTTCGTTAAGGCGCTTCATTTCTGAAATATCGAATGCCCAAAATAGTGTGGCGACTTCACCATCAATCTCAAAAAGATAGTAACTGACCAAAGCAACAAATCGGGTTCCATCAGACTTTCTGAGTACTAACTCCCTATTTTCAACTTTACCGTTAAGGTCGAGCTCTTCATGCACGCCATCACGAACGCTCAGCGAGTCATGGATAGCGGCAACGTCGATAGAAGACAACGCCTGATCTTCCACGCCAAACAAACGTTTTGCCGTATCGTTCGCGTAACGAACCTCTTCTTCAAATACCACACTAGCTGCAATTGGAGAGCTATTTAGCATGTTGTAGAGTTGGTTCTGCGCCTTTTCCAGAGCTTCGGTCGCTTCCTTAGCAATACTGATCTGCTTCGCTAATTTACGATTCCAGAAAATAATAAGAAGAAGGATCACCAGAGAAAAAACCGAAATAGTGTAAACCAATTGATAATCAACTCTTTCTATCGCTTTGGGCGCCGCCCACTTTGCTGAGATCTTCTGGTGTTCTTCAGCCGAGATACTGCCTATCGCTTTGTTCACAATAGACAACAGCAAAGGTTCAGATTTGATGACATGCAGAGTTGGCGACAGGAAGAAGTCTAACCGGCCGATGATACCAACCCCTCGATGACCAAATGAATCAATGAGGTAATTGAGGACATCAACAGTGTCGACCATGCCGTCTAAGGTTTTATCATCCAATCGGTTGAGCCCATCGGCCGTGGATTCTACCTCTACCCACTCAACGTTCGGGTACTTATATAAAATCGCGTTAGTATTTGCCGCATTCTTCAATATACCGATTTTCCAACCATCAGCTTCTTCAAGTACCAAGCTACTAACGTCTCTTCTCGATGCAATGGCCAAACGACTTGAAAACAAGCTTTTAGCTGCTTTGACGTTATCTCCTAACGAACGATTCTCTTGAGCTGCTGAGACCAGTTCCACTTCATGATGATCAACCAAGCTTCGGGTCTCAGACCAATTCGCCACGTCAACATGCTGAATACTTAGCCCTGTTTTTTGTTCAATCAGCGTTAGATAATCATCAATCATCCCGATGTATTCACCGGTATTGGATACCGCTTCATAAGGTAACGAATTCGGATCGATACCTATACGTACATCCGGATTATCTTTAATCCACGCCCTCTCTTTTTGGCTTAGATTTAGGATCTCTCCAGTCAAGTTACTCGCTTGATAAACATCCGCAATATAGCGTTTCGCCGCATCTCCGAATGAACTAAATTGTTCGACAGATGGAAAATAAACATAGTTCCGCTCTAACGAATTAACATCAAAGTAGAAAGTCATCGAACCAGAGTTGATACTCCCTCCCTTGGTCCTATAATTCGCCACCTTGGTGACTGATGAAAAGTGAGAGGTATTTTTCTTCTCTCCATATTGATCAACTAGGTTGCCTATGTACCAAGATTTGATCGGGCGACTATTGTTATCCGCTTGTGCGGTGATCACCTGAAAAGAACTGTCCGTGTCGAAAATTTCAAACACTTCCGTCAACTCTTCAAAGCGGTCGTTGACGATAAAATACGCAGATATTTGCGCGATAATATTCGCTTTTTTAAGGACTAGGCTTAAATCACTCTGAACCTGCATCTCGATAATTTGGTTTAAGCCGTCATCCTCCTGTTTAAGCCTTTTAATTGCGGCATTGAAGCTATCTCTGATTTCTTCACTCTTAAAGTCCACATAGATCGGATACTCAACTTTATACTCGTCATGTAGCTTTAGCTCTGCCATTTCAATAAAACGAGTGTTGGTGATAAACCACTCTAGCACTCTTCGTTCAACCATTAGCAGGTCAACATTTTGAGCCCTCAACTGCGAGAATGCTGATTCAAGATCTTCGTAATCTTCAATACGATCAATGTCTAACTTACTCTTCAGAACTTCAACAGAGTTTTTAATTGTGGATGTTTCGTCGAACAATAACGCCCCTAATGATAGGTCTTTTGGGGATTGAAGTTGGAGTTTGCGGCGAGTTAGTGAAACAGGAACAAACTCAACATTAAAAACGTTATCACTTAAAAAGTGCGCATTAGGATCATCAAACTGAACACCAGAAAAAAAGGCTATAGAATTATTGTTATCGATGGCTTTTTTAGCGGCGCTAGGTGGAAGTGTGACAACGTCACCTAGTTTGTATCCCATGTCATTCAGTGCACGCTGAAGAATGTCGTACTGTAGCCCGACTGCGGTGCTGTCTGGGTAAATATACGGAGGGTTACCAAAGCCAAACACGCCTTTTAGCGGCACTCGATAGGGGGAACTGTCTAGCCACTTCGATAAAATCTGGTTCTTGTTATCAACGTCGAAGGTTTCAATCTGTTTGTTGATTAGCGTCAGCAGTTCTGGTTCATCGGTTCGAATCACCATTGATGCTTCAAACCTTTTCCAATGCTCCAGAACATAATTTACCGCTAAATCATGAACGCCAATCTTTTTCGCAAGATCCATAGTGGTGATAGGTTCACCGACCATGCCTTCAACATCCCCGGCCCCTAACGCACGTACTGCATCAATAACGTTATCAAAATCCACTCGCTCAATAGAACTCAATTTGACACCGGCTCGCTCCAAATCGATATTTTCATTAACCATCGCAATACGGCGTTTATTATTTTGATCTAGGTTTCCATCGAGTTTGTTGTCGATGGGAACAATCACTGCGACCTGATAAGGAATATAGGGAGCACTCGCAAGAAAACGGCCACCTTCACTTGAGTCGAACTGTTGGAATGGAAATACATCGCCTCGCCCGTCGACTAACGCGGCTTTAGCCTCGACACGCGAGTTAACTGTGACAAACCGAACATGAACACCAAAACGCTGTTCAAGATCTAATGTCCAATCTTTGATGATCCCAGAAACCTGCCCATCATCATCGATGAATGAGTAAGGATAATGGTTGGCCAAGACAACAAAAGTTACCGTTGGTTGGTTTCCCAACCACTGATTTAACTCAGTATCTGTTACCTCAGCAGCATTCGTAGGTCGCATTAGCAGCGGCCACACCACAAGTGTAATGACCAGAAAAACAACCAAACGATTTAGCGACAACATCAAGCCATCACTCATCTCTAAATTTCTCTTTAATTGCTAGAATCTCAGGTAACTTCAGAAAAAACACATCAACGATAGTTGGATCAAAATGTTTGCCTTTCTGTTCTTCAAACAAGTTCAGCGCCTCATCAATACTCCAAGCTTTTTTATAAGGGCGCTCTGCGGTCAGGGCATCAAACACATCAGCAACAGCCGCAATTCTTCCAACCAATGGGATACCTTCACCAGCTATCTGGTTTGGATAACCACTGCCATCCCATTTTTCGTGATGATATTGCGCCACCTGAATAGCCATACGCATCAGTTTGGAATCACTCTGCCTACCAAGTATATCAACACCATATTCGACATGCTTTTGCATAATTGTCCACTCGTCGGCGTCCAATTTACCCGGCTTGAGTAATACGCTATCAGGAATACCGATCTTGCCAATATCATGCATTGGTGCTGCATCACGCAACGTCTCGGCATCTTCGTCAGTCATTCCCAAGGCTTTAGCTAGCACTTCACAGTAGTGACTCATACGCTTAACGTGCATGCCTGTTTCATTGTCTTTAAATTCAGCAGCTCTACCCAGTATGTTCAGTGTTTCTAGCTTACCGAGATTGATCTCTTGAGTTTTCTCTTTTACCTGACTAAACAACGCGCGTTGTTGGTCATAAAGTGCGATATGCGTTTTCACACGCTGGAGTGCAATTGCAGGGGTTATCGGCTTGGTTAGGTAATCGACAGCCCCCAAGGAGAGCCCTTTTACTTCGGCTTCTGGACCAATTGTGGCGGTCACGAAAATGATAGGAATGTGAGCCGTATTCGGCTGAGCTTTAAGTTGGCGGCACACCTCGTAACCATCGATGTCAGGCATCATGATATCAAGGAGGATAAGGTCTGGCTGCGGCACCATCTTCGCGATCTTGATACCAATTGTGCCGTTAATCGCTACTTTCACTTGATAAGTATCTTTGAGTATTGCCGTTAACACATCCAAGTTACTTGGGGTGTCATCCACGACTAACACTATAGGTTTCCGACTCATTGATACCTCGTATACAAATCAAACAGTTATAACCCTAGTGTAGAACGGTTTCCAGAGGTTAAGCAGAAAAAAAGCAATTGATTTTCAAAAATGAAGAGTAGATCTTCGAGTGACGTCAAACTAACGGTTTGAGTCTAGCCTGATGTCAGAAACTCGGCGGACGATCCCAGGTACAAATCAGATAGAGGCAAAAACTTTGGTTCACAATATATTCAATTGAGGGCGGATCAGATCATAAATAAAGACCCGTTCATTGGAATGGTCAAACACTTGATTAACAACACCACCAGCCATATGCGAGTGTCCTCCACCAAAACCAACACCCGTATCATTCAGCGATCTCTTTATCACCTTAGCCATGTCATTCTGGGGGCATTCAGAACGCAATGAAACAAATGTTCTCTCATGACTACGGGCACTCAACACCACAATATCTAGTTCATCAACTGTAAGTAGAAAGTCACCAAGCACTCCTAGCATATTTTTGGGACACCCTTCTGGTAAGCTCCCAAATGCACAATTTCCGTCTTTCCTAATAGATTCAAACATGAAATCAAATAACTTCAACTCTTGATATTCGATTTGATTTCGACAAATACGATTGACCATATTCATATCAGCACAGTTTTGAAGTTGAAGTAGGGCTTTGATATCAGCTTTGTTCATTGCGCGGGTAAAATTTGCCGTATCGAACGTCAATCCAACAAGTAGAGCCGTCGCTACGCGGTCGGGAATTGGAATATCATAATGATTAAAGTACTCCACCATAATGGAAGCTGTTGCGCCATAGTTAGGTCGAATATCTGAAAACCAAACGAAACTGGGTGCTACAACCTGATGATGATCGATCACCCCAACTTCTATACCCGGTAAGTCGGTAACATTTTTTTCACCAATACAGCCATCTACCACAATGATTTTGTCATTGGGCTTTAAATCTAATCGATGTGACTTAACTATGGGAATATCAAGCCAACCAATCAAATTATGTAAAGAAACACGATCAATAAAGCCTTGATAAGTAATGAGTGGTTTAAAGCCCTTCTTTCTAAGTAAATAAGCGAGAGCAAAAGCGGAGCCAACCGCATCATGATCAGGAAAGTCATGAGCTTGAATGATGATTCGTTCGCAGTCCCTGAGACGCTCAAGAAAATCGTTAAATGAGAAAATAGACATACCTCACCTTAACCTTTCAAGTTTTCTATTGTATTAAGAACAGTTTCAGTACCACCACCCAATGGACTAACTATCTCATCTCCATATTGTATTCCAATAAAAACACCGAGAGCGATTAAGATAAGACTAGCAACTTTTAACATGAGAACACCACTAACTATAAATAAAGCGAATCAATTGAGTTCTAAACGTAAGAACACCTAACTCCTAAGCCTCTCAAACAGAAGAAATTTAATAAACACCCATTCCAAATTAACTAAAACTTACTCACACTTAACAAAACAAACATTGACTTATATCCCATTACGATTAATGCGCCATTGAGTGATATTCAACTAGACTATATGGTCTTGAGCTCATCTGACACTACGGCCATATGGAAAACTTATCTAATGACACGGAATAGAATTGTCACAGGTATGCTATTTGCGTTAGCACCAACTCTTAGTTTTGCTAACGCTGACAATCAATTTGAATTTTCGCACTCTAAACAGGGAACTGTATGTTCATCTAATCCTGATATTTGGCAGCTTGGCGGTGAGCTGCAAGTTGATGCTCCTATTTCGCTGAATGGCAAGGTCATCACTCGCGGCGGACAAAAAAAAGCAAGCAATAATGTTGACCTATTTGCAGGACAAGAGTCCTCTACCGAACAACATTACATGACGAGTTCTATCGGATGTATACAATCTGACGACCCAATGTCATTGGTTGGTGCTGTCGCCTCTTTATACGAAGTACAACACACCACATTGAGCAGCTCAGACATTCCACCACCAGTTCGAGAGCCTGATCTGCCCAAAGCGCCAGAAATCGTCAAAGATCAATTTGAAACCAAAACTCAATTTGATCAACGCGTCGAAAAATTGCGAATAGAACGACAACAACAAATAGCCGCTATACAACTTAAATACCGTCAACAAGTAGAAGCTCGAAATGCCAAAATTCGAGTCCTACAAGAAGGGGCAGACTCTCGAAAGGGCAACTTGGGCGTGCAAAAAACTCGACTCGTTGCTAAGGCTTTTAGAGATGTAATGGGTAAGCCGGTCGTCACAACAAAGAGTTATGATGCTGAAAACCAGCAAATGCACCTGTTGTTTAAAGCGTCAAATCAAAACTATCAGCGAGACATTATTCTAAATGTACCTCTTGAGCAGGCGCGTGATGTCTTCAGCAATATCGATAACCTTGACCTCGCACTCACCTACTCTTATGACGAGAATCAACTAGAGCTCGTAAATATAAAAGGCAACTACAATGACGTAATGTTCTCAGGGGATGTGGCTAAAAGTAATTATCAGCCCGAAGCTCTGAGTGTGGTTATTAACAGTGGCCCAAGCAGTGCCGAGACTCCAGGGCTAGAGATGCAAAACCCTAACTTAATCGATGCGTTTGAAGTCGATTCACGCCTCTCGGCAACGGACAACACCGCCTCTGATGAATTGAAGCAACTACTTAATGGCTTTGTGCCTGTGGAAAGTAATTCATCCAACTGGTTCTTCAACCTATCTATCGAAGATTACGCAAATTCAGATCAAGTAGCCTTTGCGCGCAGCAGTGGTGAAGTGATGTCTGACGTCGCGACAAAAGTTCTGGGTGTTCCAGAAAGGCACGTCTACGAACTCATTGACCGTGACGCAACCAGTGGTGCGATTAAAGATAAGTTACGTTTAATGTTAGACAACGTCGATGAAGGCGATACGGTTTACTTTTACTACAGTGGACACGGTATCCCTGCGATTCCCGATAATGATCCTTACATTCTCCCGCAAGATAAGATCCCTGACTACATAACTGATGATGAGTTCTTCAAACTCGATAACCTCTACAAAACACTGTCTAGCAGTAAAGCAGGCAAGATAGTCGTTATGGTAGACAGTTGTTTCAGTGGAGCGACTGATGGTGTATCGGTCATCAAAGGGGTTGCCGCCTCCAGACTGGCACCGAAAAAAGTCAGTATTGATCCTGAGCGTATGGTCGTGATCACTGCGGGACGCGATAAAGAGTATTCCAATATGTACCAAGAAAAAGGTCATCGCCTGTTTAGTTACTACCTCATGAAGTCAATGATCGAGGGAAACAAGGATGTGAATACGCTTTATCAAGATGTTTACGACAAAGTGAAATCTGCCTCTTTTGAGATGGGGGATTTAAAACGTCAACATCCAACAATTACCGGTAACCAGACTATGTCTCTTTAAGAGCATGCCACTTTTAAAACTATTTCAATTTACAACCTATTTGAAACATTGATTAAGGCTTATATCCATGTTTAAGAAAACACTTTTAGCAACATCCGCTCTTCTTATCTCATCAACAGCCTTCGCTGCGGATGTAGAGAACTCTAATCTAGATATCGCATTCCAAGGTGCTCACTTCCAAGGTGCTGGTAACCAAGTAACCATGTTACGCGTACCAGTAACCAACAAGGACACTGGACAAACTCAATTCTTTGACATGAGTGCAGAGTTCGCAGCGGACAAAAATGGCAACCTAGTATTTAAGAATATGAGTTCCATAAAATCAGTTGCCTTTACAAGTGCCAACCAACTAATTGCCGGACACTATCTAGACACTAACAATTGTAGTTGGTTCGTTGAAGGGCCATCAGTTACATCCAATGGAAGATCCAGTTGGAGCTTTTTTAAACCAGCCAATAATATTGGTTGTAAAAACTCTGATCAGCGTTCAGGTCAAGTACTAAGTGGACCGTTAGAAAAAAATCAACTAGCTATTACTCAATCGAATACCTACGAAAAGATTATTAAAACTTCAGAAGGAAACCTGAATTACGGTGTATATCGTGGAAGCTACGTTATGTCAGCAGTTCAAACAGGAAGAAGTATTGCAATTAATATCTATGATAAGTACGGACTAGATGGTAGTTGGACAATAATGCAAGCGCCAAACCCAGGTAAAAAAGAAGACTAATGAAAATAATAGCGCTAATCATCTCCCTGTCGAGTGCTTGTGCTTTCGCCTCCCCGTCTTGGTACGGGGAAGTGCCATTGGACTCAACTTTGAGCTATGGGTTCGGTAAAGGCAACACTTATCAACAAGCCAAAGACGCGGCTTATCATGATCTGGCTAAAAGTGTTGAAAACCGAATAGTCAGTAATACCACCAGCACTAAAACCTTCGAAAATGGCGAGTTGAAAAAATCTGCGGCTTCTCATAAAGAGTCCATATCCAATGTGGTTTTCCGAAACAACGTCACCATTATCAACAGTGAAAAATCGCAAAACCAGTTTTATGTTCAAGTTCAATATGACCCCGAGTCATTTGCACAAAAGCTCTCTGCTTGGTTAAAGAAATCACAATGTCACCGTGAATTACACCCATACTGGTCAACAACGACCATGCTAAAAAACTGGGTGGAACAACACCAATGTCTGCCGGATATAGATATCGAGCGGTTTGCTGGGGGCTGGATGCTTTCCAACAGTAGTGGCCAGTTAATACTACCGGAAGCAAAGTATAACCACCTATTTTTCAACTATTCAGATGAAAATATAAATATTCACTCATCCAAGCGACGACTCAATGCTGGCGACCATTACTTTATTCAACTCAACTCAAACCAAGCGGGTTATCTCTCTTTGTTTCAAGTTTATGAAGATGGTAGTACAGGCGTGTTAGTTGAAAACCATCAAGTCACAGATGGCGACTCTATCGAGTTTCCAGATAGAAATCAGTATGACGGAATCGAAGCGCTGCTCAACAACGGACAAGAGACATACGATACCAATATCGCATTGCTCTGCCCTACAAAAATAGACACCTCTCGATTTGAGCGATTGGATGAATCGCGTTTATCAACAGACACTCCAGGGTTTGGGTTGATCCTGAACTATTTCGAGCACTGTGATTTTGTCATGGAACGACTCTCGATAGAGAAAGGTTAACCCCTCGGTCAAGGAACAGATATGAAGAAAATAATTTGCCAGCTATCCCCTTTAGCGATACTTATCTCTAGTGGATGGGCGTCTGCAGATACGCTGCAGCAAGCGTGTGAACTTTCAATTACCGAACAAAGTTGCCCTAGCGTCGAACATTTTGTCAATCAACCTTTTGAAGCGAAAGATGAGTTTGAAAAATACAAACTCTGCAGTGAAGCCCAATTTGATCTTTACAAAGTACAAAAGAACTGCGAATTCGATCAATATGTGGCACAAGCTCAACAAGAGTTTGATAAGTTTAAAACCAAAGTTTCAGAATCTTGGGATAATCCTACCTTTAGCGACCAATTTAAGTGGGTCAGCTACAGCCCCTCTCTACAAATAAAGCGTGAAGTTAACTTCGAGAAAAATACGATTCAAGTCACCACTATTACAGGTGAAACAACCTCAATAGAAGAACTCAAAGAAGAGATCGTGCGTACATCTCAGCTGACCATTGGCGAAGCCCAACAAGCCGATGCTTATACCTCTGAACTGATTGAAGCAACAAATGTTGAGAAACTCAGTGATAAGACATTCTTACCCGTTTCCGAAACACCAAAGGTTCAGGCTCAAGAGTTAGACAAAGCTCTTGAAAATGTGGCCGTGACCAAAGCCAAAGACAGTAAAGGCAATACCGTTCTCAAAGCCGTTATTTCTTTTCCGCCAAGTTGGCTTAATCGTAAAGAACAACGCTTTTTTGATACCGTTGAAGTTTACGCAGAAAAATACAAACTTGAGCCTGAATTTATACTGTCTATCATCAAAACAGAAAGCGCTTTCGATCCTACAGCAACCTCACATGTTCCTGCCTTTGGCCTGATGCAAATTGTCCCAAGTTCCGCAGGATTAGATGCGACAAACTTCCTATTTGGTGAACAACAGCTACTGAATAAAGAATACTTATTCGACCCCGAAAAAAACATTGAGGTCGGTACCGCTTATTTGCACTTACTGCGCTCTCGCTACTTCAAAGGCGTTACCAATGAAGAGAGCTTAAAGTACTGCATAACAGCGGCTTATAATGGAGGCATGGGCCCAATCTATCGTATTTTCGGAGGCAAACGCTCAGTTGCAATCAAGAATATTAACCAGCTTGAGCCACAACAAGTATTCCAAACTATCCAACAAAAGCACTCTGCTGCGGAAACTCGTAACTACTTGAAAAAAGTAAGTAAAACAGAAGTTAATTACGAAAAGAATATGATTTAAGGATAAAACATGAAAAAGACTCTAATTATCGCTGCAATTACTACATTGTCATTTCAAGCAGCTGCTAACTCCGAATTTCCTAGTTGGCGCATGAACCCACAATCTGATTTGCCTGAAGGCTTAATCGCAGGCGTTGCTTGTGTTGAAAGTATGGGAGACATGACGCTTGATATGGACATCGCTTCAATGGAGGCGAGAGCATCGCTAGCCGCATCTCTCGAAGCCATGGTGCAAAAAGAGCTCGATACAAATCGAACCTCGGAGAAAAAGAAGATTGTAACAGCAGATCGTAAGGACAATGTTGTGACTACAACCGTAACCGCTAAATCGACCACAAAACAACTGACCAACCAGCTAATGAAGTTTACCTGGGTAACAGAAAGCGTTTCTGTAGAAAAAGATGTCGAAGAATATTTATGTACCCGGGTGGTTGCACGAGCACCTCAAGTTGTTGCTGAATAAGGTTTTATCATGTCAGAACAAGCTCTACCTTCATCTGTTGATAAAACAGCACCAGAAGAAGACATGTCTTTAACTCAACAAGCTCCCAATGAAGATCAAAAAGATTTTCTTGAAATAATGAGAGAGAAGACACCAAACTCTATCCTTGCCATCATTGCGCTGATCATCGCAGGTGGTCAGTTCAACGATGCTATTGATATGGGAAGCAAAGGTTGGGACCTCTTAATTTCTAACTTTTCAGATGCTCCATCTAACGAGCGTCTTTCTAAAGTCTATATTCGTGCTTCCAGTGGCATTTTAGAAGAGACATTTGGCTCTCCGGTTTATACCAAGATGTCGAATGGTGAGGTACAGATAAAGTACTACAAAGACAGTAAGTTTATTCTTTCTGCAATAACATCCAACGACACAATAGATGCTTTTCTCATTTTCCCTAAACCGGGGTTTGTCGCTGATGTGAACTACCACGCAGGCAGCGCCACTTATTTGGAAACCAACTTCGTTAACTCGACAACAGAACATGCTGCCATATCCAATATTGCGCGTTCAGGTAATTATTACATTGAAGAAGCAGAAGGTGGTCGCTATGAACTGTTATACAGCTCTGTCGGTGGTTACAGCGAATATCTATCCGCTCTCTCTGGGCAACAACTCAAGTTACTCGCTGATTTTAATGACAAATTGATGATGGAAGAGAATACAAAAGATTCTATAACTAAACTACGTAGTGAAATCAGGCCAAACTTCTATGGGTATACGACGGTCGATTTAGAATCACTCGCCCCTGCAATCCTTACCAAGCTTGAATATGAATTGATCACTGATTAACAGCAGCGTTGGTCATTGATAATCGCTATCCAGAAATGTGTATATCTGATTCGGTTGGCTCTACGTACATTGATGAACTCATCAAGTTTGCTAAAACTGAACAAGTCTTAAAAATCGGCTATAAATAGAGACAAAAAGAGCTCCTCATAATGTAGGAGCTCTTTTCATTTCGGTAACTAGGGGTTTAAGCAGGCTAGAGACCCAGTAATCTAACGACCAGAATAATACATACAGATTCGAACACCATCGAACTCACGAATCTCAAATGGGATCTCGTAGATAGACTCCATTACTGATTTTTCAACCACTTCCGAAACCTTACCCGACTTAACCACTTTACCTTTCTTCATCGCCACAATGTTATCTGAGTAACAAGAAGCAAAGTTGATGTCGTGAATCACGATCACCACCGCTTTATTGAACTCATGCGCTAAACGACGCAACGTCTGCATAATTTCGACCGAGTGTTTAATATCAAGATTGTTCAGAGGCTCATCTAAGAACACATAATCCGTATCTTGCGCCACAACCATCGCGATAAACGCCATTTGACGCTGACCGCCACTCAACTCATCAAGGTATTTGTTTTGGATGTCAGTAATGCCAAGGTGTTCTAGTGCTGTATCGACGATCTTATGATCTTCGTCTTTCAAGCGACCTTGAGAGTGTGGGAAACGACCAAAACAGACCAATTCACGAATCGTAAATCGCATGTTGATGTTATTTGATTGTCTTAACACGGCAAGGTGCTTCGCTAGCTCTTTGGTATCCCACTCAGCCAGTAACTTATCGCCAATGACCACTTCACCCGCGTCGCTGTCTGTTAAGCGGCTCGCCATTGAAAGCAGTGTACTTTTACCCGCACCATTTGGGCCAATGATAGAAGTCACTTCGCCTTTCGGGAACATAGCACTGGCATCATCAACCACGAGTGACTTGCCATACTTCTTAGTTAAACCTGTTAATTTAATCACTACTTACTACCTTTACTGAATTCTGGTGCGTAACAACAAGAACATAAAATACAAACCACCGACCAAGTTAATGATCACACTCACTGTGGTTTCAAACGCCATTACTTTTTCGATAAACCATTGGCCTGAAACCAATAGAACGACCGCTAACAAACTGCTTGCGATGATAAGCACACGATGTTGATAAGATTTGAATATCTGACGAGCTAAGCTCACGGTGATTAAACCAAAGAACAGCACTGGGCCAACCAAAGCAGTCGATACCGCGACCATCACTGACACAATCACCAAGGTAATCTGAGTCAGTCGTTTGGTGTTCACACCCAAGCTTGTTGCGTTATCAACACCAAGCCAAAGTACATCAAGCTTAGGCGCTAACAACCAAAGGCCAAGCAAGCTCAAACCCAAAGGAATAAGGCTGAGGTAAACCAACTCGCCTTTCACGTTATTGAAACTTGCGAACATCACATTCTGCAGCACCGCGAACTCGTTCGGGTCAATCAACATCGCCAAGAAGTTAGACAAACTCGAGAATACGCTGCCACATACGATGCCTATCAACAGCAGTGTGAATACGTTGTTTCGCTTGCTCTTAAAGTAGAAATGGAACAGAGCAAACGAGAACAAGATCATCACAGTCACAGACATCGAAAAGTTTGCGATCGAGTCAATCACCCAGAAGCTAGCACTGCCAAACACAAACAGAAGTACCGTTTGAACCAGCATATACAAGCTATCAAAGCCCAAGATGGATGGGGTTAAAATTCGATTATTAGTAATGGTTTGGAACACCAATGACGATGCAGAAATCGCCACCGCCGCCAACACAATTGACAGTAGTTTAGGTAGTCGCAGAGACAAGAAGAACTCGTAGTTATCCCACGTCAGCCCCTGCCCGATGAATAGCGCTGTCATACCCAAAGACGCGATAGCCAGAATCGCAATTTTTACTGAATCACGCATTCGACTTGTCTCTCATGATTAGGTAAATAAAAATCATGCCACCAAAGATGCTGATTACCATCGAGATTGGAATCTCATAAGGGAAGATGACGATTCGAGCTAGCAGGTCACAAGCCAACACCAAGATCACCCCCCAGTAGGCAGTCCAAGGCAGAATCTTCTTCATGTTATCGCCCATCATCAGCGACACGATATTCGGCACGATAAGGCCAAGGAATGGGATAACACCAACGATCATCACCACAGAGGAGGCACTGATAGCCACTAACGCAACACCAATGAAGACGATCTTCTGATAATTCAAACCGATGTTTTTCGCGAAGCTCTCACCGATGCTCGCCGCACTGAACTGGCTCGCGAAATAGTAAGCCAATACACAAGCAGGCACCGCGAGATAAAGGATTTCATAGCTGCCCTGCAACACGCTCGCAAAGTTCGCCATAGTCCATGCCGACATGGTTTGTACTAAGTCGTACTTATAAGCAATAAAGGTTGTTAGAGACGAAACAACGTTGCCATACATAATGCCAATCAAAGGCACCAATACCGCGTTCTTAAACTTGAGGTGTTGTAGGAAGCGAACCAGTAGCATGGTGCCAAACACTGCAAACGCGAAGATAAAGCCTAAGTAGCTCCATTGCGCAGCATTGCCTAGCACTAGAATGCCGACAATGTAACCCAACATCGCACAGTCAATGGTGCCCATCGTCGAAGGCGCGGCAAACTTGTTCTGTACGATTTGCTGCATGATCAAGCCAGAAACACTCAATCCCGCTCCGGCAAGCACGATCGCGAGTAGTCGAGGAATCCGACTAACAATATAAATAGAATTGGCGTGTTGGTTGCCATTGAAGAAGTCACTAAAACTGATTTCAGCGACTCCAATCATCAATGACGCAACGCATAACACAACAAGAAATACAGCAGCTGCAATGGGTTTCAACATAGGAATAATACTAAAGATAGGTCTCGGGTAGCCCGTATAAAAAAGTGAAAAAGGGCTTATAAGAACACTCTTATAAGCCCGAAAATCTGATGGTTAGTATCTATTGAATCGTACGTTCAATGTCACTAAGCATTCTATGAATCGCTGTCACACCGCCACCAGCCAAATACCAAGCACTTGAATCAAGGTAAACGATATTGCCGTGCTGCGCTGCAGGTGTTACCGCAACCAGTGGGTTATCAAACAGTTGTTGTGCGCGTCCTTCTGATTTACCAATCGCTTTTTCGCGGTCAAGCACGTAAAGCACTTCAGGTTTTGCATCAGCTATGTATTCAAAAGAGATTAGGTTGCCGTGTGTTCCTTTAATCGGAGCCACGGTTGCACTCTTTGATTCCACGAAACCAAAGTCATCAAAGATGATAGAGAAACGGCTGCCTTTGTTGAACATCGCAATGTTGTTGCCGTTGTTCATTAGCATCATTGCTGAAGTTTCGTCAGACGCTACTTTGTCGTTTACCGCTGTGATAGAAGCTTGAGTCTCTTTAATGATCGCTTCGACTTCAGCTTGCTTACCAAAGATGTCGCCTAGCACACGCCAGTTTTGCTGAGCATCAGCCCAGTACTTGTCGCCTTCAATAGAAAACATGACAGTAGGAGCAATTTGTGCCAGTTTGTCGTAAACCTTAAGCATGCGGTTTTCCGCGATGATGATGTCAGGCTTCAACATGTAGATAGCTTCAAAATCAGGTTCGCTTAAAGAGCCTGTATTTGCCGTCGTATCTTTGTACGAAGCTAGGTAATCAGGCAGCAAGCTATGAGGCGCGCCAACTGGCTGTACACCAATTTTATCGAGCACGTCTAAGCTACCGTGGCCTAGAACCACCACTCGCTGTGGTACTTCAGTAAACTGCGCTGTGCCTTTCACATGCTCAATGGTGACGGTTTCCGCATGCGCGGTCATCATGAATGATGATGCTAGAACGATGGCAAGCCCGCTCAATAACTGGCGAACTGAATTGATTGTTTTCTTCATGTTTCTTCCTTTGCCATTGATACAAACCACCACTCATGACAATGAAAGTCACATTACTCATAGACGAGCATGGGGCGTACACAACTGCTAAATAACGATAATTTAAAGTCTGTCATTGGATTGACAACAAACTTGTAACGCAAGTGAGAACTATTATCAATTATATTTGCACTAAATTGGCGATACAACAACTTTATTATTCAGAAACGTAAAAGTGAGTATTCATATTTTGCGTAGTCAGGAGAGGTATTAGGAATCAGAAATATCAAAAAGACGCGAAGAGGAAAATACTCATCAACCTGAAGAAAAAAACAGATGGGGAAAGCACCCAAAAACCCTGTAATTACAACGCTGAACCCCAAAATCATGGATTGTAATTTACAATGTAAAGATCATATACAACAGAGACTTAATCATCACCAAATTAGCTGATCAATTAAACCCACTAATGACAACGAATACGAACAGCTGAAAAGCCAAGACTCAGTGAGATATCATGGTCAAATCCCTGACCTTCGCTCATTTAACCTTCAGTAACCGATGGTAAATCACCCAAAGATATTTTTGAATTTAATTGAAAATAGGGTTGTAATTTTGAAAACTAGGCGTATAGTTCGCCACCTGGCTCTAATCTATAGAGCTGTTAATGCTAAAGTAAGTCCAAGTTCCACATAGACAGTTCTCGATTCCCTCGTTACACCATCTCTGCGTCAGCTTTCACCCAGATAGTCATTCAATAGCTTTTAAATTCGATCCTACTACCGATCTATCGTCATTTGCTCTTTTGTCAGCGAAGTCAGAATAGATCGAGCACTTAAATACAAATGTAATAAACACAAGGCACAGTTATGTCACGCAGAACAACACGACAAACCCATTGGTACCAACTATCACGCGAAAAAACAGTCAATAAACTAAAAGGTAATAAATGCTCAAGATTAAAATAGATTTACACAAAGAAGAGATTTCATGGGTCACCGAGATTCGACAGCTCAATAGCGATATACTCCACCGCCACATATTGCCCAAGCTACAACATCACAGCTATCTCATCGACTTTGAATTTAATGAACGAGAAAGCATCGGAACTATCGTTTCAGGCAACGGAAACACCCTAGGACATTTCACACTCCTATAGCATTTCCCAAAGGCTACAAAAGAAACACCATCTAGTCCCAAAGATGTAAAAGATGTCACCCTCAATTCGCTCTAGCAGAACAAAATAGAGTAGAAGTAAAACAGATCTGAAACCTAGCCCTTTTTGCATTTCACACGCGGCTAACGCTAGCTAGGTTATCGTACTTCTATTGAAACCAACTTATATCAAACTCTAAATCACCATTGAGTCATTATCAGTGCATTCATGGACTAATAAGTTAACGGTATCGACCTTAACTTCTGATCAAGAGTATATAAGTGTTCTGCAGCTTGCATGTGTTGAGGGTAATCACTGAACTTCTCACGATTCTCCTCATTCATCTTACATGTCTCATCCACCAGCATTAACTTCCAATACAGCTTCGTTGTATGCAACATCGCCAGTAACGGTTTGAACACCTCTTTCTCATAAGCTTGAATCAACTCTTCAATCAACTCGTCACGTTCGTCTTCGCTTGCGATTGAACCCTCGGTTGCCGACAACACTTTTTGATACTTCAGGTTTTGTTGCAGCTTATCCATGACCGTTTGGTTTTCTTCCGCTAAGTCAACAAGCTTCGACTTAATGATGTTTACCCAATTCGCTTGGCTCAGTACTGTGTCATCAACGCTGGTAAAATCTTCTCGTATTTGTCGTTCAACATCTTTTTGAGCTTTCTTTAAAACCGCACGCACCTTTTGGAAAGGCAGCTGATACTCCTTACTTAGCTCGATAATCAGTTTATGAAAACCACCATTTGGAAGGTGTAAGTTTTCTTTAAACGTCGCCATTGCAGCTTCTTGCTGTTCGGTAAGGTGAGTCATTCTGTTTCCTATTCTTTATCACTTATGGTGCTGAGCCCGCGATCATACCACTATTACCCTCGTTTTTTCGGTAACTTGATCAGTTACACCTCGCTATGCCGTTAAATTCTCTCAGCCCTTTCTCTTTTGGCTAGTTATTAACCCACTTGGCATAAAATGGTAAATCTCTATCGGCGAAAGTTCGTACATTACGCGCTCAGGGGATATCGCCAGACAGGAGTCGTTACTTACATATGAAAGACAAGCGCGAGAAATGAGAAAACAGATGACCTATTCAGAATACAAAGAATCCGATTTGCATAAGTGTGTAAGCATTGGTGCAGAAGCAATGGTATCCATTGCCAAGTTTGCCTTTAAAGCCACCACCCTTTTATTTCGATTTTTCCGCTGGCTTGTCGTATCGGCTTATACCTACGTGATGAAGTAATTCTATATTGGAGTGGTTGTTTTCATTACGACTTATCTAAATACCCCAAAGCGCGCCCTATTAGGTCGAGCTTTTTTTTGTGCCCAGTTTTATACCTAGCTTTATGCCAAAAATCCGAGTGCATTTTATATCGTCAGTGGCGCTAAATGGTAAAACTGACCATCGAATAAAAACCATACTACACCTGTTCCAACGAAACAGACTTCTAACTTATACAGGTACTAAAATGAAAAAGATTGCACTTAAAATTGTAGGACTAACGGTTTTGGCTTCTGCGCTAACTGGTTGTATCGGCAGCAACGCCGTAACAGGGAAAGTGATGAAATTTAACGTTGAAGTTGTCGATAACCGCTATGCCCGTGCAGGTGTAAACTTCTTATTAGCGCCTGTATACGGTATTACTACCGCAGCAGACTATGTGGTATTCAACTCACTTGAATTCTGGACAGGTAAAAACCCTATCAGCGGTTCACCACACGTATTTGATACAAAAACAGACACGCACTTCAAAGTGAACGATGAGCTGGACCCAAGCCTGAAAGAAGCCCCTGTCGGCCCAATTTCTAACAATCGCACCATTGAAACGGGTGAGATGATTAAGATCGACGAAAACACGATTCAAATGGACATCGTCTATACATCTGGTGAAACAGCGACTCTAACGGGCATCAAAGACGGTCAAAACGTTACCTATTACATGGATGGTCAGCTTGTATCGCAAACAACTATCGCTGAATTAGAGAAGATTCAAGGCACTGAAGCTTAAGGTTCATCGCCCACACAGAGTTCAAACTTAAAGAGACTTTTGAGCTCATAAAATAGAACAAGCCCGGCGATTGCCGGGCTTGTTTGTATGTGCTCTATTATTTGTAAATGCTCTATTGGGACTGAGACTGTGCAAGTCGAATGCTCACCAAACTCGCCACCATGATAGCTAAGTAAAAGCTGCCGATAATGGATTCCATAAACACAAAGAATTGAGCAATAGGCAGAGCTGGTGATATGTCGCCGTAACCAACCGTAGTCAAGGTGATAAAGCTAAAGTACATCGCATTAAACAAGTTCGTCAGCCAGACTTGCTCTTCTAACCCGTTAAAGGCATTAGGAAAGATCTCTAAAATTAACAAGTAGATGGTCGACCAAGCAAACCCTAGCAACAAGTAAATACAGATGGAGCCGATGATGTGATTGGGTGTCACCGTTTTGGCTTTCATCACCTGCTTCAACGCCGAGTAAATGTGTGAAAACAAGAACACAGCCAACGCCGATAGCGTCACTATCGACAGGTTATAGCCTTCCAAAAATGAAAACACGCCAGACACGAGCGCCGTAATCAATAACAGCCCATACCAAGAGCGATACAAGGCTCGCTCTTTATGAATACCGGCAATTGAACTCGCCAACGTAATAATGATAAGAAATAGGATTGTTTTCTGGCCTTGCGGATAAAACTGCTGCATCACCGCGCAACCAAGAAACAACACCAACAGTGCATAGAATAAGAAGTAGAAGTTGTCGTCTTTAGAGACTGGCTTCATCTATTTTCCCTCGACCTCTGCAGGTTTTTTCTCAGTTTCTTGTTGGTTTTTCTCTTCAAGTCCAAGCCACGCCATCATCAGCTCATAGCTTAAACTCAGTATCACAGCACCGACAAACAGACCGACGATGCCTGACATCGCCATTCCGCCCAGTGCACCCAATAGAATTACCAACATTGGAATGTGAGAGCCACGGCTCAGCAATACTGGCTTTAAGATAGCGTCACTGCCGCTCACCAAAATACACCACACTAAGAACAAGCTCGCCGCCAGTGTCGATTCAACGCTGAACATGTAGATGATCGCCGGTAATAGAGCGAGAATCGGTGGAAGTTGGATTATCGCAATGAGCAGCACAGCTAGCGCCCAAAACGCAGCTGCTGGAACGCCTGCAATCACCAAACCGATTGCCGACATCATGGATTGAATCACAGCCACACCAATCACACCTTGCACAACGCTTCGCACGGTCGATTTAGAGAGCTCTACCAACTCTTCACCTTTACCGCCCGTTAAACGCGCCACTAAGTGAGTCACGCCGGTTTTGCATTTATCGGCATTACTCATGAATGCACCCGCAATGATGGTAGAGATGATGAACTGAATAAAGCCGCCACCTAACGAGCCAAGAACAGAAGCCGCTTTCGTCGCAAACTGTTTAAGTTCATCCGCATACTTTATGAAAGTGCCTTCAATATTGTTGGAGGCGGCAACCAAGGTTGAATAAACCTTCTCACCTATGAATGGAATATCTTGTAAGGACTCTTTCGGTTTAGGCAATGACAATGTGCCATCTTGAAGCCCTGTCATCAGGTCAGTCGCGCTGGTGTAGATACCAGAAGAAAGCGCCGCCAAAGGAATAAATAGAAGAATCACACCAATAAAGCTCAGCAATGCACTGGCTTTACCTTTCGACATCCCGGTTTTATTTGAAATTGCGACCGCCACTGGATACAACGCAGTCGCAATGATCGCACCCCATATCACCAGAAGAATGAATGGGCGCAAAATCGAAAAACACCAATACACGAGCATGGCAATCGCTGCGATCTTGA
This sequence comes from Vibrio sp. 10N.286.52.C3, assembly GCF_041468865.1. Taxonomy (NCBI): domain Bacteria; kingdom Pseudomonadati; phylum Pseudomonadota; class Gammaproteobacteria; order Vibrionales; family Vibrionaceae; genus Vibrio; species Vibrio sp. 10N.286.52.C3. The sequence continues at coordinate 44,323 of NZ_JBFRJM010000025.1, forward strand.
TGGCAGCGTCTATCGCCTGTTTTGAAAAATCATCGGTTAACTTCATGAGACGTCCTTGTAAGACATAATTAAGGCTGATTTTGTAGGAACTTCCAATTCCGAGTTTCTAGGAATAAAGAAGCCAAAATCATATATATACCAATTAACACTAATTGGAATATGCGTATAAGAGTGTTGCTATCGATGTCGCCTGAGCTCATCAAAGTGCTACCGACAAGTACTAACAACGTACTAAATGCAGTGGCGAAAATCGGCGCTTTTTCGGGAACCGTATAGATCTTCTTGGCGATCACAATAGCGACCAAGCCTATGAATAAAGAGTAGAAGATAATATTAGGAACAATCGAAAGGATTGAAAAAGCCGCTATCGCGAGCAATCCCCCGATACCATTACTTATCACTAGAAAAGCACTCAACTTTATCGACTTCTCTGACGTAATCATCAACGATAACAACGCAATGAACATCATTGTCAATAAAGCTTCAGATATTTGAAAGATAAAGAAAAAACATACCACTGGATAGGAGATAATCATCGCCCTAAAGGCTGCATACCAACGCTGTTTCTTTTCGAGTGGCGCAGCAGCGAAGCCTGAGAACTCCGATTTAGGCTCAGGGAAAAATACATGCCCTAACGCAAAGATCATCACTGAAACCACCCCAGAAGTTGCTAAGCCAGATGCCAGCATTACCGAAACGCCAGGGTTATCAATCGCCATGAATGGCAGCATCAAAACCGCAATCAACAGTATGGTGGCGAACAGGTTCCATTTAGGGTCGACAAACAAGTAGTAACCCCACAGCATCATTAACCCCACCAAAATCAGCAATGGAATTGGATAATGGGTAATTCCTCGCGACAGCAATAAACCTAACCCCATTGTTACCACAACGGCCAAGAGCAATTCGTAGACCGTTTCCTTATGGAGATTTGGTTTATCAATTAAGAACTTAGCTGTGAACACTGGCGCCACAAACGCAAGTGGCCAGTTTATCCACGCCGCCAAGAAAACAGCCAACGTGACCCCGACCGTAAATCGCAGGATCCGTTGCTGTGTTTGTTGGTCAGGAATCGGCTTATCGGACATAAGACAATACGCTAATCAGACGAATCCATACTTTGCCTATCGCGTTGAACACAAAGTTGTCACCGCTATAAACAATCACATCCGCTTGGCCACCCACTCGGAGCATGCCTGTCACTTCTTCATTATCAAATTCAATGGTGATAGGAAGCATCTGTGTTTGGCGCAACCAACCCGTTTGTTGGCTAGCTTGCGCAAGCTTACCTGCTTGGTCATTTTGCCCCCAATCAACACCCCAATCGATACTACTTACGCGCCCTTTAACCACTTTGCCCGGTGCGAAATCTAACGCCACTTCAACTTCATCACCGACCGTTACATTACCTAGGCTGTTCTCTCGATAATAAGCTTCAATCCAAATATCTTCGGTTGAAACAAAGGTCATGATTGCTTGCCCTGCCGATGCATAAAACCCTTCAGACAGGCTAAAGTTAGAAACACCACCTTGTGTCGGCGCGGTAATCACGGTGCGCTCTAGGTTCAATTGAGCTTGTTCAAGTGCCAGCAACGCCGCTTTCACTTGGCTATTTTCTTGGCCTTCTTTGCCCATTTGTTGCTTCGCACCTTCAAGATCAGCCTCTGCATTCACAACCGCTGCTCGAGAGGTCGCTAATGATGCTCGCGCTTTATCTGCATCTGATTTAGAAACCACACCTTTGTCTGCCATCTCTAAAACACGCTTGGCTTGCAGTTTGGTGTTTTGTCTTTCAACAATCGCTGAAGTGAGTTTCGCTTGAGCTGAAGCAATGCTCGCGGTTTGAGCACCGACATTTTGGCCTGCAATCTCTAAATTTTGCTCGGCTTGTTGTACTGCTATTTGGTAATCAGACTCATCTAAAATGGCTAACTTGTCGCCTTGATTAACCAGTTGGTTAGGTTGAACCAGTATATCGAGTACTTTACCCGACACCTCTGGTTTGATTGGAACGATATAACCTTTTACACGAGCATTATCAGTAATAGGGATGATTCGGTCTGAAATGACACTGAAGATCAACATGAATGCAACAAACAACAATAGGTAGTTTGTGACCTTTCTTACTCTGTCTTTTCCATTTTCTTGTTGGCCAACTTCTTCATTGGCTTCTTGCTTATTCCCTTTGACTTCTGACATGGGACTCCCTTCTAGATAACTAACATCAACAAAATTAATACTTTAAAAATAAGCCCGGTGATGGAAAACTCAAGTAAATAGGGTTAGATTTAGTAAACAAAACGTTGCAAATGATATGCACGTCTAATAGTGCGACAATATATACAGGATTGTATTCCAATGAGCTCTAGTCACTACCAAGTCCCGGTAATTCAAACGAACTACGCCAAAATTCTGGTTCAGGTTTTTTCTGACTATGGTCTCGACCTCCACCTTTTGCTCAAAGATTCTGGTTTACCGCCCGATCTCATTGAATCAGAAAGCGACTTTGTGCCATCAGAATCGATTAAACGTTTGATTTATCTGACATCCGCCCAACTTGGCGTATCTCGGTTCACCGATATTCTTGGACTCGCATTTCGACGTCGAATCATCCCAAATGTCTTGCATCAATTTACCGAATTCGAAACCATTGGCGATGCACTAAAACAGATCAATTCAATCTTTGCCTATGATTCACCAGGCAGCAAAGTCGAGTTTATCCAAGAACACGGTCAGAACTGGTTTTGCCGGACAGCCCCGGAAGACAACTCCCCTATGTTTCAATGGGGCGAAGCTTTCGCTGTTATTTATATCATCGAGTTAATAACCATTTTATCGCAATCACCATGGTTACCGACTAAAGTTCGCTTGCAAGGGCATGACATCGATGTCGTCAAAACACTGGTATCAAGTAACTGCCAACTGTTTGTTGATCATTCGTCGACTGCTGTGCAGATTCCTGATGAGATCTTACAACTCCCAATCCGTCTTACGTCTAAAGACCTCAGTACAAAACCGACACTTATTGAGTGGCATACCAGCTTTACCGATAGTATTTATGAGCTTCTAAAACCGTACATGAAAGAACAAGACCTCTCTCTTGAAGAGGCGGCAGAGCTGCTCAACTTTTCAGTGCGAACGTTCCAACGCAAACTCAAGAATGAAAACACCACTTATCGAAAGATCAAAGAGAACCTGATGTTTTCTGTAGCTTGCGAGCTGATGGAAGAAGGCCACACGCTGACCTACATTTCTAGCCAACTCGGTTACACCAACATCTCTCATTTTTCTCGTGCATTTAAGCGTGTGTCTGGCCTTACGCCGAAGATTTACCAACGCTCAATCTCGGCTTAGGCTTCGCTCGATTGATTAACCAAGCACGGCCTACATCTAACCAAGGGCAATTGGAGTAGCACAGCCTGGGCTAGAGCTACACACTCTATTTCGCCCGTTACCTTTAGCGCGGTAAAGTGCCTTATCTGCACTGCGATAGGTCGCTTCGGCTTGCGCCTGTATTTCAGACACACCACTGCTCACGGTCAGGTTCAATGTTGTCCCTTTGGTAATCACTTCTTTCAGTCGATACATCGCCTCAAACGCTTCTGCCAAATTGGTTTCAGGCATCAAGATAGCGAACTCTTCTCCGCCTACTCGCGCGACGATATCAGTGTCTCGGCTGTTGTTTCTCAACAGTTCAGCGACCTCTTTCAGCGCTGAATCACCTTGGTCATGACCGTGATTATCATTGATAGCCTTGAAGTGATCTAAATCGATCAACGCCAAACAGGAATGTGTGTAACCATAACGCTCTGCCAGGTTAGAATAATGTTTTAAGTCGTTATCAAAGCGGCGTCGATTCCAACAACCAGTTAGTGAATCGGTTTCCACCAGCACTCTTAAGCGACGCTCTAAAACCTTTCGTTTGCTGATATCGGTAAACGTGACCACGTACTTTTCGTTATGTGGTAATAGTTCCGAGAGCTTTTCAACCACCACGTTAACCGTGAAATGCTCGCCAAGGCGGCTAACACCGCTCAACTCCCCTTTCCACCTTTGGTTTTGTTTAAGGGAAGTAGCGATAGTCGATACCAGACCGCTGTTATTCATAAAACAGAGGTCAGAAATGGGGCGAGCTTCGACCTGGTCAAACGCATAACCAGAGACTCGAGAAAACTGCTGATTAACCTGAATTATTCTCAATTGACTATCGAGGACAATAAAGCCAGCCACGCCATCAATGATCGCCTCAGACAAACTGTTCTGGCTTTGATTAACTTCGTGTCGATACAAGCGGGCTGTGCTCAATGTGCATAAGAGAAATAGCGCGCACACGGAAAAAACCATGGCTGCAGTGGAAGCGATGCTCAGCAACCACAAGCTAACTAACGTATTTAAGACAAGCACAGAGACAACGTAAAACGGTGCTCTGCGATCAAAACTTAACTTGTTCATAATGTGCTCGGGTGATGGACAGAGCGCTATGATGACTAAGTTTTACCAACAAGATTTACCATTTTACGACACATACAAATTCAAATTAGATGCTGAGCCGCGCACTCAACGACTTATGCTAGTTATTGAGCAAAAATAGCAAGCTACCTCCACTCAATGAACTGCCGTAGTTAAAGTTGATCCCAACACCAAAGTTATCAAAGAAGTAAGAGTCGTAAGGCACATCAAAGACTAACCCTGCGCCAAATTCATAGTAATAGTGCGTATCAAGCGGATCTGTGAGATCCCCTGCTACATCGATTCTTCGAAAGTTGTAATGAATTTGAGGGTTCTTTAAAGACCAAGCATCTAATACCACATTTTGTCTGAATTCAATTTCATTGATAAAGCGTAAACCTTCAGGGTTGCCGATATCGCCATCATTGGCTTCACCCCATCCCGTTCCATAGAAATAACGCGCTCTTGATGAAACATTCCAACTTCCCCACTCTTGTTTCTGTAGGTATTTGAGTTTGACCGACGGCTCGCCAATCAATGCCCATGCAGAAGTATTCAAAGCGTATCCATCGAGCTGAGATTGAAAAGCCTGGGAGTAGCTATTGTTGTATTTATATTTATTGCGGTAATAGAGCAAGTGAGTGCCTAAGCCATACGCGATAGACCAACGTTGGGTTAAATGGTTTTGAACCCCGAAAAAGCCATACAGGCCCAATACTGAGTCTTTATTCGGATTCACACGACGGTCAGAGGTCACTTCCGGTGAGATTTCAATATCCTGTTCAGAAAGCGCATAAGACCCTCGCACAGACCAAATAAGGTCAAGATCAGGATCATCGGTGTTAATCACCGAAGAATAAGGAATGGAGCCCACACTCACTTGGCTTCGAGTATCGATGGTTTTATCGGAGCCAAAACCATTGTCGTTCAAATTGATAAATGAATTTGGGTCAAAATCAACAAAGCCAATAGAAACCGCATCACTGTCAGTCAACGCTATAGAAGCCGCGAATATCTTCTCTAAACGATTTTGAATCGCTTCATTTGAGGCATAGGCCGAGGATGAAAAAAGGCCAGTTAAGATCAGAGCAATAGAAGAGGAATACAGCGATTGGGGTGAAAGCATTAAGTTGACTCCATTCAAACTTATGCTTCAAGTGTAATTGGTAACTTAACTATTTCAATCAGAGAGTTAACGGTGTGGTTGATACTGCTCTCAGTTCCAACTGCAAGAGCGTTGCCAAATCGATGGCTCCCCAAAGCTCTTCTACGTCTTGGATTCTAAAATGAATAATCATATGTGCCTCTGTCTAAATTGGAGTCTTATCTTGGATCATTCTTAAAACCCTTACTTACCATAATACGCCAAGCCGACTTTAAGACCTGTTTCGCATATAAAACAATAAGCGTTTGAAAATTATAAGATTAACTCCTAAGTTTTTTATAACCCTTTACTCAGGAAGAAGTAGATGAGCAATATAGAAAAAGTATATGGATTTAATACGCCCCAACGACTCTTTGTCGGATACACCCTTGCGGTACTCGTCGATTTAACCGTTCTTAATTTTTTTTAATACTGGGACTTCGTCAATATCGAGTCATTCACCATCTCATTTTCAGCTGCGATTTTGCTGCAGCTATTACTCAAATTGTCTATAGGCTTAGAACATAAGCTGGCGGATTACTTCAAATCTAAACCGGGGACTGCACCTAAGATTTATCGCGGTTTATCCAGTTACGTGATTTTGGTGGGCTCTAAGTTTGTGATGTTGGAAGCCATCAATATCTTATTTGGAGACAAGGTAGATTTCACAGGCCCATGGAATGGTGTGGTAGCGTTCTTCGCTGTGGTATTCACGATTTTGGTCGCAGAGATTGTTGTTTCAAAGATCTACTTCGCACTCGATGATACGCCCAAAGCCGAAAAAGCATAGCCGCTTTTCTTTCACATCTAAGACAAAAAAGTGAGCCTATCAAGGCTCACTTTTTACATCTATTCTTTACGTTTCAGCGATTAACAAGCAGAGCTGTTAGATAAAGACTCTCGCTCTAACACCGAATACCCAAGCGCTGCTTTCATTGGAGAATGCAGGATCCTTTATGTACTGGATGTCAGGCGTTACTTGGAAATGGTCACCAAACTGCATGTTGTAGTAGATCTCTGCTGTCCACTGCTCTGTACTACCGCTTATAGCTTTCGCATCAGCTGCAAAAGAATCACCATTCACTTCCGCCCAGTTTAGCGCTACACCAAGGTTGTTGGTCGGTTTTCCTAATCCAAAGTACCCCATACCAACAGAAATCGACTTATCGTAAAGGGCAACATCCCCTTTAGAGAAACCACCTCGCACAAACGGCATCACTTGATCAGTCATGAACTGGCTCCATGAGAAGTTAACGCCCGAGCCACCTTCCGCAGCAAGGCTATTACTATGACGAGTATCGTCACCAAAGTCCCAGAAAGTCACATGGAAGTTATCGGTGTAGATCTGCTCTTGCGAAGCCGTCCAGCCTAACTCCAGTGTGGTGAAGTAAGAGGCATCGCTGCCAAAAGCGGTATCAAAGCCATCAAAAATGTCATCTGATTTACCCTTTGCGTCCGCGATACCACCGACCACATAAAAATTCTCACCCAACATATGACCAGCAGAAAGCGCAAGTACACCATCATCAGGTAAGCCCATCGCACCAGAGCCTGTCGAGAATGCCAAATTAGTAAAGCCAGACCATGGGCTTGCTAGAGCGTAAACATCTGCATAGTTCGTTACATCCTGCCAACCGACAATAATAGTGCCTTTGCCATCGTTGATTTTTTGCTTCCAATTTAAGTCTGTAACACGGAACCCTTGGTCACTGTATGCCGGGCCAATTGCACCAACATAGCCAAGTGGGCCGAATGAATAGTCTTTTGGCGCAGTATCACCATAGGCATGCCTATGTTCCACCTTCCATACCAAGCTACCTGAGTTCTGTGTGCCATTTCCTAGTAGGTGCCATGACCCGTATAGTCGTGCGACGCCGGATGATGCATTAACGCTATCGCCACCAACGCCATCTCCAGAAGTAAGGCCTAACGCAAAGTAATCCGCGCCAAATGTAAAACCATCCGCAGCAAGCTTTTCACGCCAATCCAGTTGCTGATATTTTTGTTTTGAAATTGTATTTTCAACAGAGTCTGGACCTTCGAAATTTGCGCTATAAACCGCTGTGCTCATTGACGTTGCTAGCACCATCACAGCCATACTTACTTTAGATAATCTTGAATTCATCTTGTCACCAATGCTTTTTGAGTGAGTTCTATTTTATTCATTGCTCACATTGAAAATTGTCATTTGATGACAACCATTAATTTTCTTTCTCGTAATAGTCTTCAATCATCGAAGCTTTCATTTCATAACCCATGGTGAGGTTACTTTTGCCATCTACGAGGAAGACCTCTTCAGTCACTTTGTTCGAGCTAAAGTCACCTTCTACCCACACTGGGTACTGAACGTTCTGTACCTGAAAGCCTTCAGGGAAAGACACGCGCACAATCTGGTTTGCAGGTGGTGGCGGCATGTGGATACACGCACCCGCCACTGGCACTAAAAGAAACTCTGTTGCAGTCATTCCCTCTGAGAACTCTAGTGGAACGATGAAACCGGGAACTCGTACTTTCTTGCCATCAAACTCTGTCGTGATAGCTTCGGCGTTTGCTTTCATGGTTTGCATATATTCGTCACGCAGCGCGATCATTTCGTCTGCGTCTACACCCTGCTCTTTTAGCGTTTGTTTAAATAATAAAACCTGTTGTTGAGCTTGCTCTTCCTCTGATGCACTCATTGCTATCACACCTTGTAATAGACGCATTTGTTGATCGGTGAGATCCGGCATTTCTACTTTCGTTTCGTGAGACTCTGAGTTCAGGTCTTGCCACTCAAGATTCATCGCTGTTTCAGAAAAAGTAGGAAAAGCAACGGTCGTCAGTGATACCACCGACAGGATAAGAGAAAGCATTTTTTGCATAAGGAACACCTTGAAGAGAGGTGACCTACCCAAATAGGTCACCCATTAAAGCTTAATTTTTGACTGAGTTGTCGAACTGAGTTACAGCGTGTTTTTGTAGACTTTGCCGTCTTTCATGATGACTTTGATGGTATCGATTTCAGGGCTGCGCGGCTCTGCATCAAACCATTTTTCGTTTGCCCCAATCACTGACAAGTCTTCAAGTGGGTTGCCTTCAACAATAATGATATCGGCGTATGCGCCCGCTTCAATCACGCCTAACTTACCCTCTGGGTATGGGTCCATCACGCCAGATAACTTAACGATCTCACCGTTTACCGATGTCATCCCTTTCAAAGTGAAGAAGTTGCCTAACTCTTTACCTGCAAGGAAGATCGTGTGGTCGGTTTGTTTGATACAAGAAACCACGTCACCGACACAGTCTGTGTGGAAACCCCATTTCGGTTGGTACTTGTTTACATTCGAGATGTAGTCTTTGAATGCTTTGGTTGCCGACTCCGCTTTACGCTTAGAGGCTGGGTTCGAGTTAATCGCTTCGATCTGTGTCAGGTAAGGTGAAAACGCGGTCATGTTAGTTGTGATGTAGGCGTCTTTATCTTCCATCTTGTCGGCGATATCGCCATCGAACATGAAACCGTGCTCGATCGTTTTAACACCCGCATCCAAGTTACGCATGATCGCTTTTTTGCTGTAAGCGTGAGACATCACGTAAGAGCCATACGCATCAGCAATTTCAACGGCGGCTTCAATTTCTTCCGCAGACATCGCATTCAGCTGCCAAGGGTCAAATGATGATGCCACACCACCTGATGACATGATCTTAATTTGCGTATTGCCTTGCTTGAAGTTTTGGCGAGCAGCGGCTTTGATTTCTGTAATACCATCGGCATTAAAGCTCACGCTATTTCGAGCCATACTGGTTGATGAGCCAAAGAAGTGTTGGTTAGCCGTGGTTAGGTTACTGAAATCGGCATGCGAACCCGTCGGGCCAATAAATGCGCCTGATGTGTAAAGTCGTGGGCCCGGCAACATGCCAGAATCGATTGTTTTACGTAAGCCAGTATTCAAGCCACCAGCATCACGCCACGTGGTGAAACCTGATTGAAACGCGGCGTTCGCGTTCACTGTCGCTCGCGCGGCTAACTCTTCGATCGTTCGGTTGTTTTCGTGGTCGCTTAGGTTACCGCCGTTAAGCAATAAGTGTCCGTGGCCTTCGATTAAACCTGGCATTAACGTTTTGCCTTCGCCGTCAATCACTACAGCATCACCTGCCTCTAGCGGGCTCGCAGAGATTTGTTTGATAAGATTATCTTCGACTAATACATGATGGTCTTCGTACAATTTGTTTTCAGTACCATTGAATACATCGACGTTAGTAAATAGCGTTGATGCGGCATTTGCAGAAAGAGCAAATGAACACGAAAGAGCAACAACAGAGAGTTTTAAGCCTGCATTTTTCATTTATACACCTTGATTCCGTTTATGAGTGGAGTCCACTTCCCATAACGATTCCGTAACTACTAATGAGTGTCATGAGGTTTCAAAGGTGTTTTTATTGGTCGCGAAACTCGCTAAAAAAAACAACTCATCCACATTCAATAACTTAGTAGTGATATTGCCAGTATTCAAGGTTGATAAATGGCCATTTGGTGACAATAAATAATTCTGCGTGCAGGCTCCTGTTTTTACTTACTGGTTTTAGCTGTGCTCTTTTCGGTACTGTCTTGGCGTCATGTTCATCTGTCGTTTGAACGCTCGGGTAAAGTGGGAAGAATCGGAATAGCCCATTTTCGCACCTACTTGCGTGATCGATAGATCTGACTGCTTAAGCAATTCTAAAACCTGCTCAAGAACCATCTCTTCAATCAAGGTTTTGTAGACCACCCCTTCACTTTCCAATCGACGCTGGATCGTTCTGACATGAATATTCAGAATCTCAGAAGCTAAGCTAATTGGCAGTTTACCCATCGTGAGATAAGGTTTAATAACAAGCTTAAAAGCGCTCAAGAATGAGCTAGGTAAAGGCTTAGTGAGATCTGGTACTTGAGCAATTTTGGGTAAAACAATCGGTGCAAGCATGATATCTTCAGGGATCTCAAAGGCAGTGACCGGCCTATGCGTATAAAACTGAGCACTGCCCATTTGTGGTAGAGATTGAAAGCATTCGAGATCGCCATTCTGAATGCCAACCTCAGACGGCTTCCAACGCCCTTGCGTTAATACTAAAAGTAGCTCGTTGATGAAAATGACAGAGAACAGCTCAGCGAACTTAAACCAAGGCGCGTTAGTAAACGGCTTCTCGCGAACCAACCACCACTTGCCTCCTGATTGCTTGGTATAGACATTCGCACCATTGGATACGAGCTTCAGCTGCTCACCAAATTGGTCTAGCGCGCTTTTCAATGAATCCTGCTGACTTAGCTTAGCCACAAACCTTGGTACATAGGTTTGCTTGCAAAAACTCCACATAAACAGCGAAAACTCTTCTCTCGACGCAGATTCCCCCATAATCTTGACCACGTTCTTAACCGTTGTCTCAGGGAGATAATCGTAATGGTCATTACTGGTGAGAATATCATTAGGGATTTGGGCACTGCGTAGTAAGGTGTAGATTTCACCATCAATATGTTTGAACAGTTCCGCGAACAGCTCGACTTCCTTCTTATCTACCACTGTCATTATCTGAGAGGTATCTGGCATCCTTTCCTCTTAATCTGTTCTTTCAAGCACTCAAATTATCACCTTATTTAAGATAGCAGAACAAACGATGGGTTACCTAGGCCTACTAACCGAATATCTCCGTCAAAATAACGAATAAACAAACGGTTAGTGGCCAAGCTCGTGTTTACTGACTTGGTAGATTACTGAACGGCTAGCTCCCCTCTGCATACCCAGAATGCTCGAACATGGTCATAAATCAGATTAAACACAAACGCGTAAATGGTAATAAAAATGGTCACGCCGATGTCCATCAAAAATGCTTGCCATAACCCCACGTTAAGTAAGTATGCCATCACAGGGATTGTCGCGATCAACAAGCCAGCCTCAAATAGCACGACATGAAAAACACGTAATTTGAGCGAACGCTTTGATTTTTCACCCGTGAAATAACGATCAAAAATACGGTTAAAACAGTAGTTCCAAATCATCGCGATAGTCGCAACAACTATCATGGTTCCTGATAAGGCATTCACATCGTGATCAGTAAATATCGCTAAACCTATAATTGACAGTGTGACGGCCAATACTTCAAACAACACCGAGTGGAAAACTCTCTCTAACGTACTCATACATTCCTATAGCAATTTATAACATGGTGGACTTACCGAAATTATGTCACCGAAAACAATAAGAGAAAGTTAACAGCCATCACGTTTAGTGATAGCTTAAGTATAAGTACCCCATTTTGTATTGAGCGAGAGATAACATGTACAGTTTTGAGCAACTAAAAGTCTTCGTCACGGTGTGTGAAAGTGGCTCTTTCTCTGCCGCCGCTCGCAAACTGAAACGAGCTCAGTCTGGGGTAAGCCAATCGATAGCCAACCTCGAAATTGCCATTGACCAAGAGCTGTTTAACCGAGAGAAAAACATCCCCGTTTTAACCAGCAAAGGTAAAGCGTTATTGCCTGTGGCTAAGTCCATTCTTGACCAGCAAAAGTACTTCGATCAAAAAGTAGAATCGCTGACCCAAGAAGATGAGCACGAACTGATCATTGCGGTTGATGAAAGCATCATAGATAAGAACTTTATTAAGATAATCAGCTCACTCGCCGATCAATTTCCAATCACACACTTCGATATCATTACCACCTCAACCTTTGATGTTGAAGACCTAGTAAGACGCGGAAAAGCACAGATTGGCATCATCTACGCGGATGGCGAACTGAAGGTCGATATGGATTTCTTTTTGCTGGGCCAAGCGCGTTTCCTAACTGTTAGCTCTGCCACTCACGAACTGAGTCGCATGGCCGTTGTACAAGACTCAGACCTAAAGCGCTATCGCCAATGTGTGCATCGCAGCTCAAAACAACGCGAACTGTGGTTCACCTACGGTATTAGCTCGATGCTTTGGTACGCCAACAACCACAAGACCATTGTTGATCTCGTTGAACAGAACGTGGGTTGGGCTAATGTGCCCGAGATGATGGTGATGGAAGGCATTCAAAAAGGCGATCTTGTGGCGTTGCCTGTCTCACACGAGCATGGTGGTTGGATTACTCCAGTGGGTTGTTTAGTTTCTCGCAGCCACATCAATGGCCCAGTTCTCACCAGCCTTATTGAGCAACTTAAGGGACACTCACTGCAATACAATCAATGGCAGGAAAACTAACCTCCCCTATTCTTCACACATCGTCAATTCAGAGATTCAATATCGGCGCTGGACTCACCACCGCTACCTCATTTCTGCTTATCTTGCCGATAAATATCTTTGTCGTGTGGATAAAACACCCTAGTTGATGTCCAAAAGTGACCTAACTACACTGCGATCCCAACGGGTTTGTCTTTTCAAACAAATTTAGACGGACCCAAATCGCTCTTTAACACCACTGACCCAACTTCAAATCTCTCAGATAAACGCTCTGCCTTGCAGTCGCTTATTCCGGTTTCAAATAGATCACTTTTTGAATATTAATTCGCACCCAGTTTATGAGCGCTCTTTGAGTGCTTTTTTATATCTAAATGAACCTTTTGGAAAATTTGTCGTGAACGTTTTAAGAAATATTTGCCCTGAGAAAATGGGTAAAGAGCGTAACAAACGAGAGTATGATTTACGCGTACTTAATTGTGTCAGTGAAAGCGAATATGAATCGCGTATGGCGGTTTGGAATAGCCTAGCGTTAACTGCTACTCCGTCTGCTTCGGAAACAAAGGGCTTCATCGATGAGTCTTTCAACAAATTACAAAATGACTTAAAAGAGACAAGTCGTGAGTTATCCATTAACTACACCGACTTTATTGCGATGGCACATGAAGAAATCAATTACATCAAGATTTTCGTTGCCGATAAAACCTCGCAATACGGTTGGTACGCAGCCATCGCTCTGATGATCATCGGCACCGTTGCTCTGTGTATTCAGTAAGTTAGGTTCTATCTTCAGCTGAAGATCCCTTGAGCGCTTTCATACGCGCTAACTAGAAAACAAATGACTCGCTTCATTTGTTTTCTAGCCACCACAAACTCACTCTCCCATCAGATTTAGCAAGTCTTGCGTCGCCTTTTTAGGATCTTCGGCGTGACATATCGCAGAGACTAATGCCAACCCATGGATGCCTGTTTGCGTTAACTGAGGAATGTTCGACTCGTTGATTCCACCGATACCCACAATCGGAAGCTTGGTCGTTTCTAACGCCATTTGAATGCCTTCGTAACCCCAGTGTTTCTTGAGGTTTGTCTTGGTCGGTGTCGCAAACAGCGCACTAAGGCCAATGTAATCAATCGGCAAGCTATCGGCTTCTTGCAGCTGCTGCTCCGTCTCAATCGATAACCCAAGAATTTTATCCGCGCCAATCAGCTTGCGTGCTAACTCTGCAGGCATATCCGATTGCCCCAGATGCAAACCATCGGCGTCGACAGTCAATGCAACGTCCACTCGGTCATTGATGATCAGCGGAACACCGGAGCCAGCTAAAATCGACTTAACCGCTTGTGCTCGTTCAATGAAGGCTCTTACGTCCCCATGTTTTTCTCTTACTTGGACCATAGTAACGCCACCCGCAACCGCTTGTTCAACCACGAACTTAAGCGTTTCTAAATCTTGTTGGTCATCCGTTACTAAATAGAGCTTATAAGGGTTCATTTCGTACCTTTGGAGTCGATGTCTAAAATTGGCGTTGCACCATTTTACCGACAAATCGCATCATGTGCATGGAAGTTAATACTAAATTAGCTCAATGACATACGCGCCATCAAATACGCAACTCGTTGAAAGCATGCCGAAAAACCTGAATTTTTTAACTAAAGCGTTACTTATTACACAAAGAATTCACTTCAAGCATGCCCAGAACGCTGTTTTATGAAATACTCCACAGTGAAGGAATCAGGTAAATATAGGGATAGTTATGCGCCACCTTTCTATAGCGCTCAAGATCAAGCTGGGTTATGCCATCTGCTTGCTCTTTTTCGTCATTTCAGGCCTTGTGAGTTACAAAGGTATTCAAACCTTGTCGAACGGCTTTAGCCAGTACAGTGAACTCAGCCACAAGGCGACATTGTCAGGCAACATTCAAGTGCACTTTCTTCAGATGCGTTTAGCTTCTGAACGTTACTTAGAGTCATTGGATGATCAATACGAAGCGAATTATCAATCGAGCAAACTTGCGATTGATGAACTGCTGAACAACTTAATCCAAACCACCACCAATACTGATAGCTTGTCGAGCCTGAAATTAGTGCAAGACAGCGTCGCAGCGTTTGATGCGGCTTATGGTTCAATGAAACAGAGCCAACTGCTCATTGACCAGTTAGTGAACGTGGAAATGGTCACACGAGAAACCAACGCACTGAAAGCTGCTCAGAGCTTGTTGTATGAGTCTTACAACAACAACGATCCAAACGCGAGCTTATATGCGGGCATGTTGATGGAGAACTTCCTCGCCGCCAAGATCACAGTGCTGAGTTACTCAAACAACAACGACCTCAAAAACTATGAAGCTGGTAAAGACATTTTTGAATATGCTCTGCCAGGTATAGAAGGCGATATTGAATCTCTTAAATCATCTCCTTATCAAAGTGAATTGATTGAAGATTTCTCTAACCAACGGGAAGCGTACGCGAAAGGCTTTGAGCAAGTTCACCAACAGATGATTGAGAACACGCAAAGAACCGCTACCCTCGCCTCTATTGGTGACAGCTTAGCGATTTCGGTAGCTGATGCTCAGAGCATTCTAGAACAACAGAAACAAGCATTAACACCAGAACTGCAAGCCAGCGAAAAGCGCTCGATTCAAATCATCATATTGCTGACGGGTGTGGCTTTAGTTATTGGCATGACGAGCGCCGTGTTGGTGACTCGCTCTATTACTAAAGGCATCGCACAAGTTAAACAGATCACCAACGAGCTTTCTCAGGGCAACCTGAATGTGGAAGTGAACATTGAGAGCAAAAATGAGATTGGCGAACTGCTGACTAATATGGAGATCACCATTGAATCTCTGCGCGATATTGTTGGCCAAGTGAACCGTTCTAGCGTGCGTATTGGTGAGATGTCGGAGTCACTCAATCAAGTGACCAATAACAGCTCGACCAACGCAACACAATTGAACAGTGAAATGATCAATATCTCTTCTGCCGTTGATCAATTAGCTTCCAGCACATCAGAAATTGCGGCAAGTGCTAACCACGCGTCTCAAGTTGCCAACCAAGCCACCGAGAATGTGGCGATGGGACTGAAAGAAGTAGATAAGACACTGCATGAAATTGGTAGCGCCGATGAAAGCATGCAGGTAAGCAGCCAAAAAGTGACCGACCTACATAAAGAGTCGATGAACATTGGTGCCATTCTTGAAGTAATCAAAGGCGTTTCTGAGCAGACCAACCTGTTGGCATTGAATGCGGCTATTGAAGCTGCGCGCGCAGGTGAACAAGGTCGCGGATTTGCAGTAGTAGCCGATGAAGTAAGAACGCTCGCTAAACGTACCCAAGACTCTGCTAGCCAGATTGATGAGCTCATCACCTCACTACAACGTGGCGCTAAAGATGCGTTAGAGTCTATCAAAGAGAGCCACAGCACGGTTTCAGACGCTTCAACGCAGGCGCAGCAAGCTTCTCAGAATTTACATGTGATTAATCAACACATCCAAGACCTGAACCAAGCCAACAGCCAAATCGCAGTGTCAGTTGATGAGCAGGATCGTCTCACTAAATCACTTGGTGAGAACGCGCAAGGTGCAAACACCATCGCGCAAAGTAACCAAGAATCAGTCAGCAGCATTTCAGGTGCAGCCAGCGACTTAACTGAGGTTGCTCACCACCTAGAGAGCCAAGTGAATCGATTTAGAACCTAGCCAGCCAGTCTATACACAGCTGGCACAGTTCCAAAGCAATAATAAAAAGCCCCCAGCACATAAGTGTCGGGGGCTTTTCTTTATCTAAAGAGATTTAAGTTAGGCTTGTGGCTTAGAGTTCGGTTAACCCTACTGAATCTTCAATCGTTGAATCAGAGTCTCTTCATCTAACTGGTACAACTCATCAAGCAAGTTCATTTGCAGGCCACCCGGGCCGCGTGAGTTTTCAGCTGCGATTTCACCAACCACACCTAATACCGCTGCTGCCGCCAAACCACTGTCATCACCAATAGCAGCAAATGCGCCCGTCAATGCTGTTAAAGTACAGCCCATGCCTGTCACATACGGCATCATTGGATGACCATTGTTTAACGTCACAACACTGTCTTTGGTGACAACGTAATCCGTCTCACCAGAAATCACCACATTTGCGCCATATTCAGCCACTAAGCATTGCGCTGCGCCTAATGAAGCATCACTGCTATCTAGTGCATCAACGCCTTTGCTCTGTGCTTGCTCACCCGCTAACGCGATAATCTCAGACGCGTTACCACGAATGATCAACTTATCCGCTAAACGTGCGATTTCACGAGAAGTCTCAGTTCGCAGCGTACTTGCACCACAACCCACAGGGTCAAGAACCACCACCTTGTTGTTCGCGTTCGCTTGCTCAACAGCAAAACACATTCTTGGCGTCCAAACACTGTCTAACGTGCCAATGTTAATCACAAGCGCGCCAGAGAAAGACATCATCTCAGCCAGTTCTTGCTGCGAGTGCGCCATGATAGGCGAAGCGCCAATCGCCAATAACGCATTGGCCGTATTGTTCATCACGACGTAGTTGGTGATGTTCACCACCAGTGGCTTTTGCTCTCGTACTGCGCGCAACGATTGGATAATTTGTTCAGTTAGCATGGATAAATCCTTATTCGTGAAAGTCGCTCTAAGCCGCTGTTGAGTCATTAAGTGCATTCAGACCTTGCTGCCAAAAAGCCACTTCCATACGCGTTGCGGTTTTGAAAATATGAACGATGTTCTGACCGCGCTCGCTGTTGATATCAATTTCAGCAAGCAGTTGATTGAAGTATTCCGCGCCCGTTGCTACGCCAGACTGGAACTCTTCACCGCCGTAAAGCTGTAGCCAGCTTGCGTATGGGTTGCCTTCCAAAACAGTATCACTGCTTTCTAACAGCGCTTTACCGATCACAGCGTAACCAATTGAACACGGAGCCAGTGCCGCATATAAGTCGACGAGATCACCCGTCATACCCGCATCTAAAACATAGCGCGTGTAAGCAACTGTACCGAAATCTTCCGGTTCGTTTTCTAGGTCAGATTCGGTTAAACCCCACTGACCACAGTAAGTCACGTGGTGAGAGATTTCAGAATCTAGCAGAGCATGAACACTTGGCAGTGCACGACGCATATCAGCCAGTGTTTTTGCCTTGTAAATCGCCAACGCATAAGCGCGAGCGTACTGCTTCAAGAACAGAAAATCTTGCTTCAAATAATGCATAAAACACGGCTGAGCAAGAGTGCCGTTTGCCAGCGTTTTAACAAAAGCGTGCTCAGTGTACTCTTGCCAATCTTGTTGACAGGCTTGGATTAAGTCTTGGTATTTCATAAGATTCCTTAGTCAAAAGTCGGTACGTAGTCAGCGGCTTTTGGTAGTGATTTGATGATGCCTTTGTCGAACATGAACTGTGCGTAATCGTCGTAACGTTTTAGATCAACCGCTGAAGGGCGAAGTGCAAAACGAGTCAGCGTGTCATTCCATGCGCGTTGGTTAAGTTCGTTGTTCAACGTATCTGGTGAATACGCAACAAACTCGCTCCATGACTCTTGTGGGTGGTTCACGATGTAAGTGGTCGCTTGCTCTAATGCTTTGTTGAACGCTTTGATCGCTTCATCATCGTGCTGCTTTGCGTTCGCAACAAAGATCAGCTCATCGTAAGCTGGCACACCGTGCTCTTCTGGGAAGAACGCTTTTGCTTTAAAGCCTTCAAGGGCTAATTGGTTAGTTTCGAAGTTACGTAAACCACCCCAGATTGCATCTACCTTGCCCGATGCCAATGAAGATGAAAGTGCCCAACCCACATTGATGGTTTGCACGTCGGTAAACGCAACATTTTCTTGCGCTAACATGGTGCCAATTGTTGCTTCTTCGTTTCCTGCGATCGCAATACCGATCTTCTTGCCTTTCAGATCCGCTAACGAATCGTTCTTGCCATTATCCAGTACCATTAGTGTGTTCAGTGGCGTAGCGATAAGGGTTGATGCACGAACCAAAGGAAGACCCGCTGCCACATCCATAGTTAAACTTGGTTGGTAAGTTACCGCTAAATCGACCTTACCTGCTGCGACCAGTTTCGCTGGCGTGCTTGGGTCTGCTGGTTCTTGGATTTCAACCTCTAGGCCTTGGTCAGCAAAGTAGCCACGCTCTTGAGCGATCACAATCGGGCCGTGGTTCGGGTTCACAAACCAATCCAACATCAATGTCAGTTTCTTTTGTTCAGAGTCCGCTAGAGCATGACCTGAAACTAACGAAGCAAGCAGTGCCACTGCACCTATCAATTTTGTATTTTTCACGGTTAACCTTTCCTTTTGAATATTATTATTGTGTTGAGCGAAGCCATCATTGGTTTTCCCAAGGGATAGCTTTTTTGAGTAATTTATCTGTAACGAAGTAGAGCGAGATAGACAGCACCGCCAAGATGAACAAGGCAGCAAACATCTCATCTATGATCATGCGTGCGTTGGCCTGTAGCATTAGGTAACCCAGCCCTTCACTCGAACCCACCCACTCCCCGACGACCGCGCCAATTGGGGCAATAACCACCGCTACACGAATGCCAGACGCCAGTGTTGGCAGCGCAGCAGGCAGTTGGATATAACGCAACAATTGCCATTTCGATGCACCCATGGTCTTAGCAAGATCAAGATAGCCCGTCGGAGTATTTCGCAGGCCGTCGTAGCAACAGGTAGTTACAGGGAAGAAGATAATGATCGCCGCCATCACCACTTTTGAGGCGATGCCATAGCCAAGCCACAACATCAATACTGGAGCAATCGCAAACACAGGAATCGCTTGGCTAGCGATTAAGATAGGTAACAGCCAGCGTTTTAGTGGTTCGAACATCAACATCTGCAGGGCGAAAAATAGCCCCATCGACAAACCGAGTAGCAAGCCAAGTAAGATCTCTTGCGCAGTCACCCAAGTGTGTTTGAGTAACACATCGTAACGTTCAATCAACTTTAAAAAGACTTCTGCCGGAGCGGGAAGAATGAAGCTCGGCATCTCGAAGATAACGACCACCATTTGCCATAAACCGAGAATCACAGCACTGCTGATAAGCAAACGCATAACGGGATTCATCTGGCGAGGAAGTTCAGTGCTAACCTGTATGTCGGTTGAACGAGCCACAGTTTCGCTCCGCGTTAGATCATTCATAATCACGCTCCAACTGATCTAAGATCGCTTGTTGTAACTCAGCGCATTCACCGTCTAACACTCGTGGTGTTGATGTGAGAGGCACAGATAAAAACTGAGCATTCGCAGGTGTGCCTTGCAACACATACAAATTATCCGCCAAGCGCACCGCTTCTTGTGGATCATGAGTAATCAACACAACGGTTTTATCTCTTAACAGTTCACACGCTAAACTTTGCAGCTTGTGTCTTGTTACCGCATCCAGCGCAGAGAAAGGCTCGTCCATCAGTACCACTGGTTTGTCTTGCATTAAAGTGCGAGCCAAAGCAACACGCTGACGCATACCGCCAGACAATTGATTTGGCATAGTAGACGCGTGATCAGCCAAACCAACCGCAGCGAGCAACTCTAGTGCTTGATTGGTTTGTAGTGCTTTATCAGAAGCTGGATTTTGAAAACGATGACTTAGGCAAACATTGTCGATAACCGACAACCATGGCAGTAACAAATCTTGCTGTGCCATGTATGCGATACGATCAGTTAGAGGCAGTTCATCAGACGTTGCCAATGTACCCTGCCACTCCACCTTGTCTTCCAACAAACCTGCCAAATAACACAATACCGTCGTTTTCCCACAACCACTGCGTCCAAGTAGCACTGTCCACTTACCTGCGCTTAAGTTAAGTGACAGCCCCGACAGGGTCGCGTGCTCGCTATCTCGGTAACGCAACGTCGCATTGCTAAGTTGAACGCCAACCGTATTAACGGACATTACCGTGCCCAGCGAAAAAGTGATTTACTGGGCCATGACCTTGACCGACTTTCAACTCGTCAGCATGGGCAATCGCGCGTGAAATGTATTGTTTACCCAGGTCTACAGCCTCTGGGAGCGTGTTGCCTTGAGCCAAGAAAGAAGCAATAGCAGAAGAGAGCGTGCAGCCCGTGCCATGAGTGTTTTTGGTAGGAAAACGCTTCGCGCTAATCACAGCAGATGCAGTTGGTAGAATCAGTAAGTCATTGCTGTTTTCATCTTTCTCTAGATGACCACCTTTTAGCAGAACGGCTTTAGCACCTAAAGCGCGCAGATCTTCAATCATGTCCTGCATTTCGGCTTCGCTTTCAGGTACCGGCTTGCCTGTTAACGCCGCGCCTTCAGGTAAGTTAGGGGTAATAATGTCGGCGAGCGGAATCAGCTCTTGTTTTAGCGTAGTGATAGCAGAGTTTTCTAGAAGAAGGTCGCCGCTTGTCGCGACCATTACAGGGTCAATTACCAAGTGTTTTGGTTGGTATTGTTTGATTTTGTCTGC
Organism: Vibrio sp. 10N.286.52.C3; assembly: GCF_041468865.1. Classification (NCBI taxonomy): domain Bacteria; kingdom Pseudomonadati; phylum Pseudomonadota; class Gammaproteobacteria; order Vibrionales; family Vibrionaceae; genus Vibrio; species Vibrio sp. 10N.286.52.C3. The sequence goes on from NZ_JBFRJM010000025.1 coordinate 65,518, forward strand.
AACGACTTTGATGATTTGCGAATCCGCCAACATGCCGACTTTTACCGCCACGATATTCAAATCGGTAAACACTGCATCTAACTGACTAGCGACATGCTCTAGTGGGATTGGAAATATAGCGGACACGCCTTGGGTGTTCTGAGATGTAATCGCGGTAATTACCGAACAAGCGAAGCTACCCGTTGCAGACATGGCTTTAATATCAGCTTGAATGCCCGCGCCACCACCACTGTCAGAACCCGCAATGGTCAAAACAATCGGAGTATTGATCGAAGAAGATTGGTTTTCTGGTGTTTGAGTGCTGTTAGGTGATACTTGAGAATTGGAATGCTGTGTCATGGTCGCTCCTACTGTCTAAAAGACGTAAAAGAACCGAACTTTGGCCGCAAAGAGAGTGTGGAGGTGAAAGCAATGAGAGATCATTGTTGAACCACGTAGGCAAAGTAATCATAGTTCCCTACGCCAGTGTTAACTGAATCAGGTTCAACGGGTCTCGAATAACGATCTCAGCAAACACCAACTAAGGTATATGCCCCCCGACTATTGATAACGATAGTAACAGCACTCTCGCAACTGAGATACTCATTTTATTCAATTATAAGAATCACGCATGAATTTAATTCAATTAATCCCGTTTTAACAAATACTTATAATGGCTTTTTAGTTGGCTGAGATTGGATGAATAAACACATCACTATCAAGAACATACCTAGCCATCCAACCAATGGAATAAGCTCACCCACAATACACACGGCCAACACGGCGGCAACGACTGGCTCAAGTAAGGTAATCAAGTTGGCGCTACTCGCTGTGACATGGCGTAGCCCAAAACTGAAAGCGATATAGCCTAAACATTGAGGAAGTAACACCAAGTAACTCACCACCAATATATTGGTATTCGATGCGAACAAGTTATCCCCCGTAAACCAAAGCGTTGGCAGTAGCAACATCGCTCCTAGCCCAAATATGCTGCCCATCGCTGCTTGCGACTTAATGCCTTCGTCTATCAGAGCTTTTGTCGCCCATGAATAAATGGCGTAACACAACCCAGCAATCAACCCTAATCCAATGCCCAAAAGCTTCAGATCGTCACCAGAATCATTCGCTGATGATGATTCTGAAAATACCAGTAGCCCAATACCAACCACGCCAATGGCAAAGCTCGTTAACCAACGTTTGTTGATATTATTCTTTTTGCTAATAAGACACTCTAAAAGTGCAGAAAAGAAAGGAGCAGTAGCTATCGACACCACTGTGCCCATTGCGACACCCGATAACTTCATCGAAGAGTAAAAAGCCAGAGGATAGATCGCCAAAGCCAGCGCACTCGCCGCTAAAAACTTTTTGTTGAGCAAAAGCTTATCAAGTGAAGATAAGATCTTTCGATACGCCAAGACTGCTTGCATTAAGCCGCCGACGCCCATTGAAAAAGCACCAATCGCTAATGGGCTTAGATCAGGCGCAAAACTTGCGGCGGTGCCTGTCGTGCCCCATAAAATAGAAGCAAACAAGATGGCTAAAGTGCCCGTTTGGAATTCGTTAACGCGATTGATGGCAAGATTCATTTCTATTACCCAATTTTCAGTTCTGAAATAGATAATAGTGAAGATTGATAAAAGTTAGTTTGCCGAAAGGACGCTATTGTTGTTTCTAAAGACTGTCTTTCATTGAGCCTAGAAACGCCCTTGGAGACATGCCAAAGTGCTGAGAGAAGCGACGACTGAAAGCAGACACATCACTATAGCCCACATTTTCAGCAATCAATTGAACCGGTAAATCGGTATGAGTTAACAAGGCTTGGGCTTTCTCCATACGATAGCGAGTGATGTATTTAAGCGCACTGATACCCAGACATTCTTTGAAGCGTTTTTTGAATTGAGTGGGGCTCAAACAAGCCGTTTCTGCAAGTTGCGAAATGGATAATGGTTGTGTGTAATTATCCGCTATCAGCCTTTGTACAGCGCGGATTCTTGGGTCGATGCTCTTGCTCACTTGTTGTTGCTCTAACAGCAGTGAAAACACATCCAAGATGGATGACTCAATACCGCTATCGACCTGATATTCCAGCTGCTTCTCAACAAACAACAAGAAGCTCATCAAAGGTGGCGTTATCGTGAAAACCGAGAGCTCGTGCTCTAACAAATGCAGAGGCAACACAGCCATATCCGCGACAATAAACCGCGCTGCTTCGTCCGCTTTAAACGCATGTGCTGTGGTTACCGGAATCACCACACATTCGCCCACCGCCACTTTACCGACATACCCCACCATTTCGATATTAATACTGCCTTGGATCGGCAATACCAGTTGATGATGGTCATCATGAGCATGGGTATTAAATTGCTTGGTGTAAGATCGAATGCTTAAGCTAGATTTCATGAGCAACGCCGGAGTACATTTCGCTAGGTTAAAGTAAGAGATACAAAGTTACATTATCACTTCCCTAGAGTCACACTCAATGATCATCAAATTCATGCTAACTAGGTGACATGATCAAAAACGGCCTCTAAATGAGAGGCCGTTTTTATTCGAATGCTTAATCACGTCAAAGATTTAAAACGATACTTGGTTATCCTGACCAACCACTACCTGAACACTATTTTGAACTTCATAAATGTCAAAACCATCAGCAACCGGATCAGCATTGTCTTCATCACTGTCGTGTTGCGCGGTACAGGTATAACCCAATGAGTAAGTACCTGGATCAATAAATCCCAGAGAGAACTCATAGTTAGTCTGTGCTTCATTCATTGCCACTGATGCTGAAGTAATCGGCTTCACCTCATCGGAACCGCCAATAGGCGCCATGTCAGCTTTGTCGACATTACCTTCATACAAGTACACCGACTGAACATAAGTATTATCATTTGTAGGGTTACAAGCTTCAAAAGTGGTACTCGAAACAGTACCTTCAATGTTTCCTGTCTCAACCGTATTGATAAGGCTTACAGACGTTCTTTGAATAGTGTAATCAGGGAAAGTCGAACTGTTCTTTAGGCCACGTCGAAGATCGAACTCGACAACAAAATCGTTACTCTGTTGGTTCACATTAAATGAATCATTAAAGTAAAGCACGCCAGCGTTATCTTCTTTACCAACACCTTGCGGGCACGCGCCATTACCTTTCACCGTTAACTCACGAATCGAGTCATCGTTTTCTACAACATAAGATGGATGTGTCGGGTGATCGCCATCATTCGCAAACACACATAGTTTATAGCTACCTACTGGAACTACCTCGTTTTCAATCAAAGGAAGTGCATCGCTTCCTTGGTAATCCAATAAATTGACACTTAATGGAATAGGATCTTCACCGTCTGGCAACGGGTCGCCATTTTCATCAACGTAATCACCGTTTTCGTCCGTTTTATACACGTCATACACTAGCGTTGTACCTCCCTGAATCGGAAGTAAAGCTACCTTGCTGAATGTCACCGTCACATCTTTAACATCATCGACGGGCGCATCACTCACACTCAAGGTAATGGGTGTCGTACTGCTTGATGATCCTGAGTCTCCGCCACAACCAACAAGCCCGGCCAACACAAGGCTAGCTAAAGCCGTTTCCTTTAAATATTTCATAACTCATTTCCTATAAAATCACTGCTCAATAAAGGGCTTATTTGAGTGCCCTCTTATTCTTTTTCTTGTTGTGACCCATAAATAAACAGCGCTATTGTTTGATGATCCCTACTATTCAGGGCATTCCTCATCCAAAAAACACTGTTCATCAAGGTGCACATATCAAGTCGCACATAGGTTAATTAAGTCTAGTAAGTAAATTGTCAGTAGCAACGCATGTTTGGCAAAAGTGCTGTCAATTGTGTTGAAATAGTCGTTGAGTAGAAAATGGGAAGCAGGGATTGAAAGCAACTTGATCAAAGTGAATAATCGCCACCAAGATCAAAAAAGGCCGTTAAGACAGCCTGTTGCTGAACTTAAACGACCTTTTCATTGAATTTTGATTAAGCTAATTCGATCTTAGCTCATTCAAATTCGCTTATTTTTGAAGTTGCTCTTTAGCGGCTTCAACCTTAGAAAAATCTAGGCCAAGCTCTTCAACTGCTTCTTTGATTAGCGCAGGGTTTTGCATTACCTGGCCCATCAGCATTTGAAGTTTATCTTGTGGTAAGCCAAGTTGGCTGATCGTCGCCATTGCTGCAAGAGGGTTCTCGGTCAACGTCTTGAATAGCTCGCTGATCTGCTCGTCGCTAATATTGTTCTCTTTCAACATTGCTAAAATCGGGTTCATTTTTTTGCCTTTGAAACACTAAATTAAGTAGGAGCACAGCATACCATCTAGCTGTGCTCGATTGTACTAGCAACTTATACTTTGCCTACTGTGAAGTAACCCTAAGCCTAGCGAGACTCTAATGGGTAAGAGCGGTAGCTCCACATACCATAGGTTCTAAGCGCATCTCGGTAGATACCTAGTAGCTCACCATCACTCGCCTTCTTAAGATCTGCGAGTGGCTTGTCTGGGTAAGAAACCGTATCAAAAGTAATGCCCTGAGGGCCGGTTTGCCAGCTAGCGATTTCAAACAGAGTTTGACCACGACGAACATGGCTTGCCGAGCTAATAATGGTCGCGTGCTTAATATCATGGCGAGCAAGTGCGTAGCTACTGAATAAGGCATTGCCTACCGTGCTGGTCGCGTAATTCTCTTCGATGATGCGATCTTTGCTTACCCCTTTCTCGATAAGCCAATCCGCCATTAACTTACCTTCAGTCTTGTGGTTCTTGGGCACGCCACCCGTTAACACGATCATCGCATCTGAGTTCGCCTTAGCCATCGCCAATGTTGTCTCAAGACGCTCAACCAAAATTTGATGCATAGAGCCGTCTGGATTAAGCGCATAGCCCAAAGTGACAATCGCGCCATGATGATCAAGCAAGCCTTTATCCGCAGACTCTTTCAACGGTGTTTCTAACACGCGGTCGACCGTAGCAAAAATGCGTTTGATGTCTTCTGCTTTACCTTTGTTCAGGCTTTCCAGTTTCTCCATGTGCTTATTGGATTCACTTTCATTGCCTTCAAATCGCTGCCAAACCGCAAGGTAAGCATGAAGATCAACATCGTCTGGTGCAACCGTCAGCGCTTGCTCAAACAGCTCAATAGCGCGCTCTGCATTCTTGTTGTAGATCTGAGCGTTCGCTGCCGAGATAAGCAAATCAGTACGGTAAGGTTCTAGTTGGTAAGCTTCTAACAATCGGTTAGTCACAATTTCCATGTTGCTTGGCATTTTAGCCGTAAAGCCCGCGTGAGAAATTCTTGCCGGAGACTTAAACGCCTGCAACGCATCAAGAAGTAATTGGTCGACAACTTGTCGCTTAGTCACCAACTGCGCGTAATCCGCAGAAGCCTGTACTGCGCCGTCGTTAGCAGCAAAAGAATAAGGTGTTGCGCCAAAAGCCAGCATGCCACCAAGAGCGAGGGCGATAATGTTCTTTTTCATGAAAAGATCCTGTGTCGTTAAGTGTTCACATCAGATTTGCTCACCAATGTAAGTCCCTAAGATTAAAAAACCGTGAAGCACACCTTAATCTCTGACGTTTATATTCATTTGTTGCATAAGGTGTGGCAGCAGATCATGATTTTGAACTTACCAATAAGCCTGTGCATCCAGATAATTCTGGTTTGAACCAGTGCTCAACGTTTTTGTTGGAATATCTGACTGCGGATTTCATACGCCCTATCCCGCCAAAAACCACCCATCACAAATCCGAACTCCGCATAAAGCAACGAATCAAAAAAACCACTTTAAGCTCATTTTTTCAACAACTTAAAATCCAACACACTGAATCGCGCGATTTTACCCCTCGCTCAAATAACGAGGTCTTCAACACATAGAGTTGGAATGCGAGTCAGAAGATCTTCAAATAATTCAAAATCAACCATTGAACGATCGTTCAAGTGGTGCTTTAATAAATGACCAATACAAGGAGTTACCCCATGCTTAAGTTCTATTTTCACCAAACACCAAACCCAATGAAGATCGCTCTGTTTTTGGAAGAGACAGGCCTAGATTTTGAACTTGTTCCTGTCGATACCTTAAAGGGTGAGCAGCATTCACCGGAATATCGTTTAATCAATCCAAATGGCAAAACGCCTGCGATTGAAGATGAAGGACAACGTGTATTCGACTCTAACGCTATCCTTCTGTATCTCTCAGAGAAAACAGGCAAGCTTGGCGGTCAGCCAGAAGACAGAGCTGAACTACTCTCTTGGATGATGTTTATCGCGAGTGGCCTTGGTCCATATTCAGGCCAATCGGTACACTTCCGCCATGCTGCACCAGCAGGCTTAGACTACGCTGTGAACCGATACCTACGTGAAGCACAACGTCACTACGAAGTGTTAGAGAAGCATATGGAAGGTCGTGAGTTTATCGTCGGAAATGAGTACACGATTGTCGATGTCGCTGCATGGGGCTGGATTGATAAAGCACCTGTCGTGCTTGGTGAAGAAGGCTTAGAACCTTACCCGAACTTGAAGCGCTGGTTTAACGCAATCAACACTCGCCCTGCTGCGCTGCGTGCTCGCGAAATCGGCAAAGGCATTGAGTTTAAAACCGAACGTGATGAAGAAGCGAAACGAGCGCTGTTTCCTTCGAATTTCCCAATCAACGAAGAATTCAGCATGAAGTAAACGATGTGGAGCGAAAGCTCATTACTGGGCGAGCTATCTAAAAATCAATAGTATTGTTTCTATTAACTGATACCACACTAGTTAAAATATCAATACTATTGATATAGCTATTGTAAGAACCCTTACCGACATCCGATGGTGTCTCTGTCGGTCGTGCCGGGGAAAAGTCCTGAATCAGTTACTCTGGATCGCAGCGAATTTGTAAGGCATATGTTAGGCATGAATTAAACTTCGACTACAAAGCATAAACTTATTTTCAAGATACCAAATGAAAAAACAATCATGTGACAATCAACTAAAGAGACGATAAATGAGTTTTACAAAGACTAATAGCATTTGAAAGTAATATTAATTTTTGAATGCTAATTCAAATAATTAGGCGTTCTGATAGTTTTGCTTTTTTCGTTAATATTCTAGGCAACAAAATGAGATCAGGCTGCCTTAGTGCTTTACTTGTTACAATATCTGGTACGTGCTATCTGTCTAAAGGTTTTTCAGGACTTGAGAATCAGTTTGGTATGGTATGGGCAGGAGCTGCGTTAATCGTCTTAATCGTGTTTAATTTGACGCTGCCACTCTCTTTAGGCGCTTACTTTTATACTACAAGTATATTAGGTTGGCACTGGTTTGAGGCATCATTATTCACGTTAGTACTAATAACCATCATAGTTCCTGCGATCATTAAATCTGTTAGTCACATTCTAAATCCAGCGTCTTCTGAAAATTAGACAGATTATTAGCGCGCAGGTTTAATGACATTGATTTTATCAATTTCACGTAAAAAAAGAGCCGCTTTAGCGGCTCTTGATTTTCAAACTATTCGAATCAGTTCAGATTACTCTTTACCGAATACGTTGTTCTCTTGCTCTTGTACACGGATGAAAGTCGTACGCTTAGTTAGCTCTTTAAGCTTTGCTGCACCTACGTATGTACAAGTTGAACGTACACCACCAAGGATGTCAGAAATTGTGTTGTGAACAGAGCCACGGAACGGAAGTAAAACAGTTTTACCTTCAGCAGCACGGTACTTAGCAACACCACCTGAGTGCTTGTCCATAGCCGACTGTGACGACATTCCATAGAACTTCATGAATTGCTTACCGTCTTGCTCTACAACTTCGCCGCCTGACTCAGAGTGACCTGCTAGCATGCCGCCTAGCATTACGAAGTCAGCACCGCCGCCGAACGCTTTAGATACGTCACCCGCACATGAACAGCCACCGTCACCGATGATCATGCCGCCAAGGCCGTGTGCTGCGTCGCCACACTCGATGATTGCAGAAAGTTGAGGGTAACCTACGCCTGTTTTAACACGTGTAGTACAAACAGAACCAGGGCCGATACCAACCTTAACGATGTCTGCGCCAGCTAGGATTAGCTCTTCAACCATGTCACCCGTTACAACGTTACCAGCAGAGATAACTTTAGTCGGGAATTCAGCACGTACTTTTTGTACATACTCAACTAGGTGCTCTGAGTAGCCGTTAGCGATATCAATACAGATAAATACGAATTCGTCGCTAAGCGCCATGATTTGCTTAGTTTTCTCAAACTCAGCTTCAGAAGTACCTGTTGAAACAAATACGTTGTTCAGCGTTTTCTTGTCTGCTGTTTTTGCGAACTCAGCCCACTGCTCTACTGTGTAGTGCTTGTGTACTGCAGTCATAACACCGTGCTCTGCTAGAGCAGCTGCCATTTCAAAGCTTGCTACCGAATCCATGTTCGCTGCAATTACTGGAGTACCAGACCATTGACGACCGCTATGCTTGAATGTAAAATCGCGGGTTAATTCAACTTGAGAACGGCTTTTAAGGGTAGAACGCTTCGGACGGAAGAGTACATCTTTGAAACCTAACTTAAGTTCTTGTTCGATACGCATGATAATTTGTCCTGTAATCATATTACGTGTCGTGCGTTTTCGGTAAGCGTTGGCAGACGCTTTACTGAGTTTCGGACACAAAAAAACCGGAGCGTTGGCAGACGCTCCGGTTTTCAGCATTATAGGCTGTGATTTACTAACAGCAAGTCTGATATTTCATTTTTTTTTGTGCTATCCTCTCAAAGATTCCATATCTGGTAAAAGCTTCCCGCCCGTCATTTCCTACTAAATTCATAGTAATTAATAACTTAACAACATATTCACGCAAACGCTGTCGGTTTATTGCGCAAACGTTTCCCTTGCAAATTCGGCGAAAAAATCTTCGATAAGGCAAATTTGTGAAAAAAGTGCCCTTTAATCACATAAAAATCACACTTTTCTTGAATCAAAAAATGCGTTTTTTCTTAAATAATTTCATTTTTTTCTGACTTTTTTCGCTTCGAGTGCCGATCTCAGCCCTCTTTCATTAGCCCTGAAATTTATAAAGTACAAAGGCAAGATCGATTAGCACGTTCGAAACTTGGATGAGCGGGGTAAAGTCCACAAAATATGGCAGGTTAGATGCGCTTATTTATGAGAACCCAGCGGATACAAGCCGCTGTTGATAGAGCCTAACAACAACTCGACTAAAGTTAACGAACACGGAACGCCTTTCTTTAGTTCGAACTCATTACTACAGGATCAGATACAAAAATGGCCAAGGGGATTAACCTTGGCCATTTTTATTTGGTTTTCAGAGTGCTCTTATAAGGCGATTCAATTTTCACCTTAAGGTACGTCAAGCCTTTTTCTGAGACATCAGAGCTTCAGCAGTCGCATCTTGAATCGACAAGAACAAGGATGTCACTTGCCCAGTTGGAGAACGCATCGGGTTAAGCGTGACGTTCTGATACATAAAGTCGGCTTGCTGAGTTACTGGCCTCACGTTGCGGCACTTAAACAGATAAGGCCTTTGTTGCCACGTTATGAAGCTACGGCAGCCTAGGTCATAAACCGGTTTTGTTTTAAGCCTAAACCACTCTTCAGGAATTTCAGGGAATAACTCAAAGATCGACTTACCGATCGCATCATGCGATTGCTTACCGCTATGGTGCGTCATGAAGCCATTCCAAACTTGTACCTGAAAGTCACGGTTAATGACCACCAGCCCCATATCGACGTTTTGAACCATGTCTACCATCCAGTGGAACTGTTCAAATTCAGCAGGAAGATTCAACATATTAAAACTCCTCCATTAGGTAGGCCAATTTGTTATCTAGAAGAGGCAGAGACTCATCAACAAACATAAATAGAAGGTCACAACGGATGGACGTGCCGTCGATGTTGTAGCTGACTTCGAACGTCATGGTCTTTTTAAATGAGCCGCTGGTATTTTCAATCACCGAATCAATCGAGATGTGTTGACCTAGCAGCACAGGAGAGCCCTGGAAGAAACGAACTTCTGATTGCTCCCCTAACCCATTCAAGAAAGAGCCGACTAAGATGTTCGATACATCCATCAACAACTCTAATTCTTCTAGCTGCTCGCTTTCTGTTGGCACCTTCATGAGCTTCTTAAGATCGCTCACACTGGAATCACTCAACAAAACTAGCGCTTCACCTGCAATGCCTTCTCCACTAAAGCCTTGGCAAACACCCGACACTTGGTCGTTATCCGCTAGGTCACGAAGTGCCATGTGCAATTCACTCACTTCGAAGATGTTAACGTTCGGCAGCGGTAGGTGAACAAACACATTAAAGTGACGAGCCAGTGCATCAGCGGCACGGCCTATCGCTACGTTCGCGACTTCCATATAGATATCGCGTCTGCGAAGTATTGGCAGTTCTAAAGCGGTTGGGGTAATGATTTGAGGTTGTTTTGGCGGCTCGACATGCTCACGTAAAATGGCTTTTAGCGCTTCTTTATCGATCGGCTTTTGCAAAAATGCTTTGGCGCCAAGATCCAGCACCTTCTGTTGTGCTTTTGGTTGTATGTCACCAGAAACAACGACAACTGGCGTGGTATCGCCTAAACGTTGCATCTCTTCCAATGTACCATAGCCGTCTAATTCCGGCATGGTTAGGTCGAGGAACATCAATTTGAATTGGTTTTTAGCGAGCTCTTCAAGTGCATTAAGCCCATGAACAGCAAAAGTTATATCTGCATTTAGAGAACTAGGCAGTGACCGAGCCATCTGCTTCCTTGCTAACGCAGAATCATCACATATAAGAACTGGGAACGACATAAATGCACCACTGACAAATTAAAGCTAATTCGACCGAGTGTAACAGAACATTATGGTATCAGGTACGGGGTGAATGGATTTATGTGCAGATTATTAGTAAGAATGATGAAACAGGTGGGTAAGCTATTATTTCGCATTATTCTTCATGAAAAACAATATGCTACAAAGGTAATAGCCAATCCTTGCTGTTGAGTAATAGCACTATTATATTTAACAGCAGCCTTAACAAGCGGGTTTATTAAGGCTCGACTGACTCATTCATTGAACGGCTTTATGTAGCCATGATAGAGAGCTATCCAACAAAGCTAATGCAAGAGAACTAGAACTGATATGAAGGCCATAAAATCAGTAATGCGAAACGTATGATCACAGCAAATACCAACAACGCGATCCCCAGGCGATACCATTTGTATTCGGCGATGTTCATTGGGATACGCTTGTAGAACATCGTAATCACGCCTTTCCAATCGCTACTGCGTCTTCCATACTGCATCATGCTCGTCAAAACAAACAGTGCGCCAAGCACTAACATTCCTTTTTCAGCCCAGAACAATCCAACTTCCATTTGTGTATTCCTTGATAAAACGGTGAGCAACTCAAATCATTCTAGTCACCTTTTAGCTCGGTTTCTGTAAGACCAAGGTCTAAATTACGAAGTACGCAATTTAGGGCTTATAGGTCATTGTTGGTAATTGATAGTTCTCGGTCAGCAATACAACGTTTATCGTTCAAGGTTCCATGGTAAAGGCGAGCATCACAAGCAAATCACGTATAAGCATGATTCGACAAATCTGGAGATTGGTTGTTCTTTTGAATGACACGCATCAATTGGATAAGCAGCAGAATACCTGTCACGCCTAAGCCAACACCGATTCCGCCCCAAATCCCTGCCAATTCGAACTTAGGCATCAAATACCAAGCCGCAGGCAAGCCAAATACCCAGTAACCGATGGCAGTCATCACGGTTGGCATAGAGACAATCTTCATGCCTCTTAGCAGGTTAATCGCCAGTAGTTGCCAAGCATCAACAATAAAGCACAAAGCAACGACCCAAATCACAGAAGCCAGTAGTGAAGTCATAGCACCCGTGCCATCGTCTAACTTGAAGATAGAAGCGATCATCTCAGGCCATATAATGAACACGGCCGACAACGCCACACTCAACACCGACACCAATATGAAGCTTTGAATCGAGGTTCTTTTTATTCCTTCGTAGTTACCCGCGCCAAAATCACGGCCAACCAAAATCGCCGCAGCTTGTGAGAAACCAAAATTGAAGTTCCAAGTAAAGCTTAAACATTGCAGCAAGATTTGGTGCAAGGCTAACGAAGCAATACTGATCGTGCCCGCCATCAAGGTGCCACCGTAAATCAAGCCATGCTCAAGTAAAGCAGCCAAGCCGATTGGTAGACCCATCAACAACAATGGGCTCATCAACTTGATTGAATACTCTTCTGTATTTAGCCAAGGGGCGAACTGCTTAAACTCGTCACGCTTAAATACCCAAACCGTATATCCAACCATCACGATAAATGCCGCGATAGCCGTACCAAGCCCTAAACCTGTTAAGCCCATGTCTAATTGGAAGGTGAGAAAGTAGCTCACTGGCACATTCAGAATTACGGTGATAATCGACATCACAAGAATGGAGCGCACGTTGCCAAACGCACTGGTTAAGCCACGAAGTACCAACAAGATAAGCGAAGGCAACATTACCCACTTCAAAGCATGGACATATTCCATGGCTAAAGTGATCACTTCTGGTGGCTGTTTGGCTGCTTCTAATACCAACGGAGCAAACCAGAAGCTGGCCATTAAGGTCACGCTGAGCACGAATGCCAACATGGTTGCGCCTTTCACCGCCAATCTAATTTGAGTATTACCAAACTCAGGGCGAGCTACTCGCTGACCATAAGCGATCGCAATCAAATTCGCGACACAACCCACGGTGCTGCTCGCAATAATGAAGATGAAAAAGTAGATTGAGGCACCTAAGCCACCAGCCGCAAGGGCTGACACACTGATACGCGACATCATCCAAACATCAGTAAGGACTAAAGCCATAGAGATCAGCTGTGAAATGATCAAAGGGAATGCAAGAGTGAGTATTTTTTTCATGAGCGCCTCAGTTAATTTCGCCCAAAATACGATCGATGAGGCTGGCGTTCAATTGATAAATTTGCGACTCTAACATTCCATAAACTCATGCGAACGAATTATGACCCCATATCCTAGCTTGCCATCCTCACATAATGGCCTAAAAGCCTTTGAAGCTGCCGCAAGGCTGATGAGCTTTACTCTGGCTGCCGAAGAGCTGCATGTGACACAAAGTGCAATCAGCCGACAGATCAAACAGCTTGAAGATGAGTTAAACGCATCACTGGTTATTCGTAAGCATCGAGCCATAGAATTAACGGTACAAGGTCATGATTTGTATGTGGCTTTGCGAGAAAGCTACGGCAATATCGAAGCTGTTATCGCCTCTTGGAGTGAGCCCAAGCAGAAGCGTATTGTGATCAAAGCGACCTTGAGTTTCGCGACGCGAGTATTGATCTCTAAAGTGCGGGAATTAAACGAGCGTTATCAAGATCATGAGATCGTCATAGTTCCTGTGATTGAGGAAGACGAATCGATTAATAGTAGTGAGTATGATCTACTGATCTTCCACACGCGCTTCAAAAAGCGCTATGACAAAGCACCTGATATCACCTTCTTGCGTGAAGAGTTTATGGCGCCGGTTTGCTCTACTAGTTTAACCACCAAAGACACCGACCTTGATTCAATCTTAACCTTGCCAAGGCTGCATCCAACCTTAGATCATCACGACTGGAAAGTGTGGCTGGCCGATGTTGAATTCCCACCAAAGAAACCTGTCAGAAATACCAGCTTCTTGTCTTTAGATATGGCGCTCAGTGCCTGTCTATCCGGTGAAGGGGTTACGGTCACGGATCTGTTGTTAGTTCAACAAGATCTCCAACGAGGCTTCTTGTACTGCCCTAGAAATGCAAAAATCCAACACAGTGCTTGGACTTACTTCATGCACCAGCGCAGTCACACGCCTATCATCAACGACCTTATTGAATGGCTTAGAGAAGAGACAACAAAAGAGATCGAGTTGCTGAAAGTACTCGCACAGCAATATCAATGGTTTGGTGTAATAGAACAGGACAAAGACTTTGGTCGGCTCTTCTAAACTAAGTTATGATTCCTGTTCCCTCAACCGATTGATATTTTTATGTCTTCTTTCTCTTTTTCACAAATCCCTGTTGGGGTTCGATTCATGATCCTCTCCGCTTTTGGATTCGCACTGATGTCAGCTTGTGTGAAATACATCAGCAATTATGGCATTCCTGTATTCGAAATTGTTGCAGCAAGGGCTTTGGTGTCTTTGATCATCAGCTACATCGACGTAAAACGAAAAGGCATTTCGATCTGGGGTAATAACAAACCTTTGTTGTTTGTTCGTGGCGCAGTAGGTACTGCAGCACTGATGTGTGTTTACTACGCTGTAACCACTCTTCCGTTAGCAGAAGCGACCATTCTACAATACGTACATCCGGTCTTTACCGCGTTGCTCGGTGTGTTGTTCCTGAAAGAACGCGTCCAGAAATCGACCATGATCTGCATTGCATTCTGCCTAGCGGGATTATTGGTGATGGTTCAACCAAGCATGAACAGCGGCGCGAGCAGCGAGTTACCGCTATTCAGCATTATGGTGGCGTTATGTGGTGCGTTTGGTAGCTCAATTGCTTATGTGATTGTGAGAAAGCTGAGCCAGACGGAAGACAGCTCTGTCATCATCTTCTACTTCCCACTGGTTGCTCTGCCAATATCGACAGTCCTTATTTGGAACGACTTTGTATGGCCAAGTCTATTCTTAACCGTGATGCTCGTGTTAGTCGGTATTTTCACTCAGATAGGCCAATACGGTTTGACCAAAGCGATGCAGACTCAAGCGGCGGGTAAAGCTTCGGCTTACTCATACGTCCAGATCGTCTTCTCGGCACTGTTAGGCGTGTGGATCTTTAATGAAATTCCATCGGTTTGGACTTATCTAGGCGGTGGCCTGATTGTGACTGGCGCGCTGATTAATGTGTTTGGCAAACAACTGTTGGTGCCTTTTAAGGCTAAATAAACAACCCAACAACTGAGCTAAACATCAGCTAAATAATCAGCTATTGCATAGACCTAAAAAGGGCATTGCGGATTATTCCACAATGCCCTTTTCTATAAATGCTCTCTAGCGCGCTTTCATTCAGCTAACCAACTTTAACAAAGCGGCGTATTACGTAACTAACTCGTGGCATTTCGTAACTTAGGGTCATCACTTAGGTATTCAACGAACTCGATTTCAAAGCCTGCCGGATCCACAAAGTAGACATTTTTTCGATAAGGTTCTTCAGCGCCAGGTTTAGCAATCGGGAAACCCGCATCGATAAGACGTTGAGTGACGCTTTCGATATTATTGGTCACATAAGCGAAGTGCGCGAGGCCAACAGAGTGCCCTGCCAAATCTCTGTTTTCACCCTCACCGTGATCACTCAATGCGATGTATTGGTACTCGTCGCCAAAATGCAGCCAGTTACGTGGCTTGCCTGACCATTCGCCTTTTCCTTCATCACGAACGTACCAGTGTGGAAACGCCGCTTTATAGAAAGTCAGCATTTCAGGGATGTCCTTGACGACTAAATTCACATGTTCAAGTTGGATCATTCTTCTCTCCTTAAAGTATTCTCGTAAGCAACGTTGCACATCCTAATACCTCAAGTTAAGTTGAGGTAAAGCACTAATTTGCATTTATTTCGAGAACGTTTTTAGAGCCCAAATTGTCGTATTTTGAAGCGATACAAACCCTAAGTTTAGACGACCTTCCCTGATGTGGTTTATTTGGAATCCAGAATGACTGAGAGACAAGCCGCTATGGTTTAGGCGGAGTAACCTCAACTTCTAAAGCGGCTCGGTCTCTCCACTTGAAAACCTTCTTCCATTTAATCGGCATCATTGGAATAACGATGAGACTAATGCCCACCAGCGTCAGGATGTCTGGAATCTCATCGAACCACATAACACCAAACAATGTTACGAACACCAACCCAGAATATTCGGCGAGCGCAATCTGGTTGGCCGGTGCTTTTTTGTAAGCCACCACCACAAGCGCATGGTATCCAAGTACGAACAAGTTGATTGCCATGATCCAACCAACATGACGCCATTCGAGCGCAGACCAAGTTGGCAGCGCTAATGCCAGTGCAAGTGGCAGAGTCATAATGCTGGTCCAGAACAGAGTTGAGATGATGTGTTGCTCTGCATTCAAGCGTTTAATCAAGATATTACCCACGCCCATCGCAAGCGCACTGCCTAGCCCAGCAATCGCCGCCCAATGAAATTGTTCAGGGCGTAACACGATTAATACGCCCACAAAACCAATCAGGGTCGCGATCACTTTTGAAGATGTCGGCCTTTCTTTCAACAGCACGATCGACAAAGGCAGCATAAGGATTGGTCCAACGTAGAACATCGCGTTTGCTGTCGCCAAAGTAAGGTGTGTAATGGCGATCATCGCGCAGCCACTCCCCACTAAGATAAATTGAGCCCTTAAGAAGTTGATTCGGCAACCGCCTTTCATACGCGTCTCTCTCGGTAACTTTAACCAAAATGGAAGCAACAAGATCACGCTCAATAGCTGACGGATAAACACGTACTGGAACGTAGGGACTTCGCCATTCAGTATCTTCAATGATACGTCTGAAAAAGACGCAAGTAGGTTTGCGAGCACCAAAAGCAAAATGGCGTGGTTAACAGCTTTATTCATACAGAAGTAAGATTACACATTTGTCATACAATTATGGGCGCACATCATACATGAGAATTTGAAATGTGTAATAGCAAAATTAATAAGGCTCAGACTAATGCAATTTTGAATTAAACCTCGATGAACAAATCACAGCTATTCGTTCAATATTTAGCCGCATTAATATTCTCTTATTGACTGATACATCAAGTTACAAATCGCTTTCATATTAACCAAGAACACTGATCTGGGTTAATAAATTGGCTTCACAATAACCTTACTTTTAATGTGGTCAGATAATTACAAAAAAGGAAGTTAAAGTGAAAAAATTATTAGCACTTGGTATCGCAGCGGTAATCTCGGCTCCAGCAGTAGCCGACCACAACACAATCAATGGTATGGATTTTGGTCCACTCGCAAAGTTAGTCGGCACATGGAAATCAGTCGAAACTGGCGGCGTTGATATTTCTCCAGGCCAAGAAGGCACAGAAGTGGGTGCAGGTGGTCCCGCGGTTACACCATTCTATGAAGTAATGACGTTTGAGGTTGCGGCAGATGCAACCAATGCCAGCGATCAATATCTGGTTGCTCTGTACTACAAACAAGAAGTATTCAGAAAGGCCGACGACTCTAAGTTCCACGATCAACGTGGCTACTTCATCTACGACCAAAAAAATCAGGTCGTCTACAACTCTTACTGCGTACCACGCACCACATGTGTCACCGCAGAAGGCCCTGCTGGCGATACAATGACGTTAGTTGCGTCTAAGCGTGGCATCGCTGAGTCCGAATACATGACGGACAACGCAACCACCACGGGCTTCACGATGAACATTAGCATTTCAGACGATACGCTGACGTACTCTCAAACAACAGGCTTAGAGATCTACGACAACGCATTTGCTCATACAGATTCAAGCACTCTAATTAAAGTGAAGTAGATTCAAATACAAACGCCTTTCACAGCGAAGTGAAAGGCGTTTTTCTGTTGTACTTGTAACAACAAACAAGTTTAACTAGATTGTGTATCAACCTTGGCGTAACGGTTGGCTAGCACTGCACAGTAAAAGATCTGAATCGGGTGATAAAGCATGATTGGTAGTAATATCATCCCTAGATTAGGGTTGTGAGCAAAGATCACCTTAGCCATAGGAATACCTGCCGCTAAGGTCTTCTTAGTACCACAGAATACTGCCGCGACTTCATCTTGATGATTGAATCCAACCTTTCGGGCACTCCATTGAATGCCGTGTACCATCACCATCAATACCACTAAACAAATCACCGCTGACAGCAACAACAGCATTGGTGAAAAGTCGCTCCAAATACCGTGTTCAATAGAGTCACAGAAAGCACTGTAGACGATCAGAAGTATCACGTATTTATCTAACTTATTGACCACTGACTTGTGTTTCTGAGTCCATTCAAAAAGTAACGGGCGCATCAACTGGCCGACAATCATTGGCAATAGCAGCATTTTAGATATAGAGATCACCGATTCCATCAGGTTTAGCTCTGCACCTTCCAACCCCATAAAGAGCTGGATCAGTAGAGGCGTAATGAACACGCCTAAAATACTAGAAAGTGATGCATTGAATATCGCACCCGGTAGGTTTCCTTTTCCAATCACCGTCATCGCGACCGAAGACGAAATCGTACTCGGTAATACGAAGAGGTAACAGAAACCAAAGGCCAGAGCTGCTGGCATATAAGCGACAAAGCCTTGCCCGAATATCACCCAAAGCAGTGGGTAAACTAAGAATGTCGCGCTTTGTACAAAAACATGCAGCTTCCAATTCGAAAGCCCCTCAAGAATGGCTTTGGGAGACAAACCCAAACCGTGTAAGAAAAACACCAAAGCGATGCCGAGAACAGTCACCGTATCGAGATGAAGTACCCCACCCGATTTGCCCCAATCCGGCGTAAAAACAGCAACGACCATAGCCACCACCATCCCTACAAGAAACCATTCCTTTTTCAGTTTTTCTATCATGTTGACACGCACTTTCTGTAGATTCCATTTCAGCCAATAACAAGGCTCCGATGCTATTTATCCTATCGACTCTAATTTTAATTAACCACCATAAACGCAAATTAAGCTCGTCTTTATCTTGAGGGTTAACGTTGTTATTCGAGTTTGTTACGCACGCTTCGCTCTGGATTGAACAGATGTATGGAATGATGATGAAATATTAGAAAACAGCGGTTTATCGAGAAGGTAAGACCCTTTCAGTGATCGGGGCACAGAGGTAAGCCGTAAGGATATGAAAGAAAGACGTAGGCAATCTAAACACCAAAGATCAGCCTATTCTCAAAGATGACGCAGCGGGAGTAACACATGGACAACAGAATCACCATTATTGAATTTCTCAGAGTATTTGAGTTTATTCGCTCTTCCGGTGAGCAACGGGACAACAAATATCTAGTTGGCGAAATGACGGCTTGGCATGATTACGACGGTTACACCTGTTGGCTAAGCTATAAAGACGTCACGGTGACGCTGATGTTTCACGGTTCGCTAAAAATTGAGTACGGCAACGCTTCAAATTACTCTGAATTTATTGAGCATTGTATGGGTATGCTTGCCACTGAACCTTCTCCATAAAACGCGAACAGACTAACGGCTAACGGCTAACGGCTAACGGAGACAATCATGAACGAAACGGCTTCATTGCTTAAGCGAAGACACCCTTTGTGGCTAGTACTCAGCCTCTCCTTTTTATGGTCTCAAGTATCTGTAGCAGGCATAGGTATGATTGATTTTATACAACCGAACGAACACAAGAATTGGACAGCGACCAACGACGATGTAATGGGTGGCATCTCTACAGGCGAGCTCATTTATCTTGATGATATGAGTCGATTTAGGGGCGAGCTATCGTTAGAAAATAATGGTGGTTTCAGTTCTGTAAAGCGCTCCATTGAATCACCTGCCCATGAAATAGACAGTGCAGAGCTAGTATTCGTTGGTGATGGTCGCACTTACCAACTGAGGTTCACAACATCGAAGGACGGCAATCGAATTCAATACAAACACGATTTCGATACGATAAAGGGAGAACAGTTTAGCAAGGTGTTCCACTTCAATGATTTTCAAGCTGTGTTCAGAGGTCGGCTACTGAGCGATGCGCCGGAACTTAAGGCACAAGACATCAAACAAATCGGTTTTTTGATTGCGGACAAAGAGCCCTCGCCTTTTGAGCTAGACCTAATACAGCTTCACTTCAGAACATCGAAACCTATCACATCACCAGAAGCTGACTAAACTGAAAACAAACAAAAGCCCCTGAAACCTTTTGACTAGCAATCAGATATCAGGGGCTTCTTCTATTTAAACCGTCAACGACTCAAAACAACGACGGATTAAAACATCAGCAATTAGTATTTGATGGCAGTTTTACCAATCGAGGCACTGCTCTCAATGCGTTGGTGTGCATCTTTGATTGTATCCACACTAAAGCCATTTAGGGTCGTGGTTAGAGTCGTTTTAATACGGCCCGAATCAATCAGATTCGCGGCTTGGAATAGGATGTCTTGCTGCTTCTGGATATCTTCGGTGTTAAACAATGAACGCGTGAACATCAGCTCCCAAACAAAGCCTGCTGATTTTCCTTGCAGCGCTGATAAGTCAATGCCACCATCAAATTCAACAATCGAACTGATCATGCCTTGCGGTGCGATCAACTCAACCATCGCATCCCAGTGCCCTTTTGTATCAGCAACATTGAAAATGTAGTCAACATGTTGAATGCCTTGCTCTCGCACTGACTCAACAAGGTTACGGTGGTTCACCACATAGTCCGCTCCCATATCTCTTACCCACTGCTCCGTTTCAGGTCTTGAAGCTGTTGCGATAACATTTAGGTTGGTCAGTTGCTTAGCCAGTTGAATCGTAATTGAACCAACGCCGCCCGCTCCACCAATGATCAGGATAGACTTTTTCTCTTCAGGACGAACACGCAAGCGGTCAAACAACGCTTCCCATGCTGTAAGCGTCGCTAGTGGCATAACGGCTGCAGCTTCATCAGAAAGGCTCTTAGGCGCTTTAGCGGTAATACGGTAGTCCACAGCTTGGTATTCTGCGTTAGCCCCCATGCGTGTTACGTCACCCGCATAGTACACACGGTCACCGACTTCGAAGCCTTCAACGTCAGCACCTTTACCAACAACTTCACCGACTGCGTCATAACCCAGCACTTTTGGTTGTTCGAGTGTTTTGTCTTTGGCACTACGAATACGAATTTTTGCGTCAGCAGGGTTAATAGAAGTCGCGCTCACTTTTACCAGCAAGTCATTATTTTTTAGTTCTGGCAGACTCGTTTCAAACTCAAATAAACTGTCTTGCTCTGTAATCGCAAGTGATTGAGTAAATCCGATAGCTTTCATTTTTGATGGTACTGACATGGTGCTTTCTCCTTGAATTAGACGAGTTAATCTTAGTCAATTCTCACTCTAGATAAACCGCCTAATATTTGAATGATTATCAAATAATTTTTGATAATCAGATGTATATGCGCAGGAAAAATACTAAGATTAGCAATTTGAAAATGCCTAATTTATGGGTAACCGATTCAAGGTTCAGAACAGGGAAACGAAATGCTTCTTGAAGACTTACAGGTCATTTTGAAAGTGGCGGAGTTTCGTAGTATCACCGCTGCAGCCACCAACCTAGATATGCGCACTGCCACAGCAAGTGCAGCCGTAAAACGTGTTGAAGCGGCACTCGGTGCAGAGTTGTTTGTAAGAACCACACGCCACCTAAGGCTCTCTTCAGCAGGCGAGCGTTATTTACCGGAATGCGAACAAGCCTTAAAGATGTTGGAGCAAGCGAAGCTCAACATGCGCGAAGAGCTCGGGATTCTTGACGGTGAAATTCGTATCGCGCTTTCTTCTGATCTAGGACGAAACCTAATCACACCTTGGCTTGATGAGTTTTTACTGGAATATCCTAACGCCGCACTACGTACTAGCATCAGCGATAGCAATATCGACTTCTACCGAGATTCCGTCGATATGGCGCTGCGTTACGGCTCTCCGACCGATGCGAACATGTATGGTTTCAAGATATGCGATGTGCCGAGGATATTGTGT
The DNA here is from genome assembly GCF_041468865.1 of Vibrio sp. 10N.286.52.C3. Lineage (NCBI taxonomy): Bacteria > Pseudomonadati > Pseudomonadota > Gammaproteobacteria > Vibrionales > Vibrionaceae > Vibrio > Vibrio sp. 10N.286.52.C3. The sequence goes on from NZ_JBFRJM010000025.1 coordinate 87,154, forward strand.
GCGGCTCCTGAATACTTGGCTGAAATGGGAACACCAAAACACCCGAGTGACTTAGCGCAGCACAATGGTTTGCTTTACCAACTCCATGATATGTTGCAAGACGAGTGGGTGTTTAACGAGGGTACTCAAGATCATAAAGTGAAACTAAAAGGAAATCGCGCTTCGAACGACGCAGACCTTGTAAGACGTTGGTGTATCGCAGGTAAAGGAGTGGCAATAAAATCTTGTTTAGACATGTCACCTCATCTGCTTTCAGGTGAAGTGGTTAAAGTTATGCCTGAGTTTAAGCCGACCCCTACCGAGCTCTGGTTAGTGTGTCCAAGTCGTCAATCCATCACCCCGACTGTGCGTCTACTGAGAGATTTATTCAGAGAGAAGACCGCTGAGATCCTTTCGCAACTGAGCAAACAAGGCATCATAGAAAGCACAACATCTTAAGATTGAATGCCGCTTAAAGATAAGAAACAGAGAGACAAAAAAGGCGTTAGCGAACTCAATTCGCTAACGCCTTTCATCATTAGAACATCATAGCTTCATGATGAACCTTAATAAGAGTACTTAGTTTAATACTCTTAATACAAGAGCTTAGTTTGACTCGTCTTCAACGTCGCAGTCTGCACAGCACTGAAGAGCAATCTCATGTTCGAAGGTGATGGTGTCTTTACCTTCTTCTACTAGCTCTGCGATTTCGTCTACCACTTCTTTTTCATCATCCGCTTCGATTCCGCTTGCTAGCTCTTCTTCTGAATAACCGAAGAAGTTCAGTAGTAAATACTCACGCGCTTCATCTTTCGTACAAACCACGTCCGCTGAAAGATCAGGAGTGACCTCGCCTTGTGCAAGTGTTGCTGTCACTTGTGCGATAGCATCGTCTTTCATCGCAGGCGTTAACCAACCAAGATCAGTACTTACTGTCGTTTTTTTACAGTCGAAGCAAGGCAGTTGGTGAAAGTAGTATTGAAAGGTAGTCATAGGTAAATTCTTCTTTAAATGTTGTATAGCGAGATTATGCGCGTTTTGTAGCAAAATACTATCTCAATCACAACCTGAAACCGCTTCGTTCTAAGTATTTTTTCAAGCTCCGCGCAAGCTGATGTGATCATCCTATAAAAGCGCTGTTTTGCGCATGCTTACTCAGCTTTACGCTTGTTTACATTTGTACGGGTAATATATGCCTCATCAAATAATAAGCGTGGTACCTCACAATTGCTTTGGCTCTTGCTTAGTTTCGTCGTTCCAGCTATCAGCTATGAGTTCACGGCTTACTTAACTACTTAGCTACTTAGCTACTTAGCTCGGATTTGTTTGAAATAGCTTTGTTTTCAATTAACTTACTTGCACTTGGCTTATTTTGAACCACGCTTATTTAAATCACCCATTTAGGATACCCAATCAATGATCATCAAAAAATATCAAGCCCTTGCCCTTTCATCGGTTGCTTTGCTCGCTACAGGCTGCTCACCATCATCAGATACGCCTTCGGTCAGCAACATCAGTGATTACCAAGGCTCAGCGAGTATTACTCAGGGTGTGGCGACCACCGTTGAATCGAATCTCTTTGAGTGTGCAAACGGACGTAGCCGAGTGGCGGGCGTTGGGGAAATTACGGACTCAGAAGGAAAGGTTTGGACGGTTCCAGCCAAGAACAACTTTGCGACAGGGCCAAAAGCCTTTGATCTTTATGAAGAGTGCTCAAACACCACACCAAGCAGCCTAGCCGAAGTCGATCAAAGCTCTGTACCTGTAGCGATAGTGGATCAAGACGGTGAGGAAATAACAGGCTATATTTTTGCCGATAACTATTTCGAACTTTATATCAACGGCAAGTTAATCGCGGTAGACACCGTTCCTTTCACACCGTTTAACTCAAACATCGTCAAATTTAAGGTGAAGAAGCCTTACACGATTGCCGTGAAAGTGATTGATTGGGAAGAAAACCTAGGTCTTGGCAGCGAAGATAACCGCGGAAAGGCATACCACGCTGGCGATGGTGGCTTTATCGCGAGCTTTAGTGACGGAACCGTGACAGGACCAGAATGGCAAGCACAAACCTTTTATACCTCACCGATTTATGACCTGACTTGTTTGAGTGAAGTGGACGGGAAGCGTCTTTCTGAAAGCTGCACCACGGAAGGAACTGACCACGGTCAAGATGCCTACGCCGCTCATTGGGAAACACCAACCAACTGGATGAACCAAGAGTTCGATTCAACATCTTGGCCTCAAGCATCAGTATATTCAGAAGACGATATTGGCGTGAACAATAAAAAAGCGTACATGAACTTTATCGAAAAATTCAGTGGTGCTGGCGCAAGCTTTATCTGGTCGACAAATGTCGTTCTCGATAATGAAGTGCTACTGAGATACGAAGTTAAGTAGCTTTATTCCTTTGTAAGCAAGCCCAGTCACAAGTATGACTGGGCTTACTACTCAAACAACTTGCTGGTGTTTCTAATTCACAGCGAACCTGATCATAATCTTGAGTCGTTTCATTACGACGAAGTTTGCGAAGTCTTGCTTGCTCCACGTGACTTAGCTTTGTAATTGTGTAACCAGCAACAAAACAACCCGATACACAAACCCCAAAATGCACTGCCGATTCCCAGTAAATTAGTACCAGAAGCAGTGAATAAGAAAGTAAGCAATGCGGGTTCTCGGTAATGACTGTCTGCCATTGATACCGCAAGGCAATTCATCAAGGTCGGCATCACCGCTAAGCCAGCAACCGCAATGACAATCTCGGAGGGCACGGCGCTAAACAGCGACACAAATGACATCCCCATCACGCCAGCTAACAAGTAAAACCCGCCCATACAGATCCCCGCCATGTAACGTGTCTTTGGATTGCCATCCGCATTCGGGCCCATGCAAATAGCGCCCGTAATCGCAGCAAGGTTATACGCAAAGCCACCAAACGGCGCGAAGATCAAACCTGTCACCCCAGTGGTGGTAATGATCTTCGATGAATCGACCTGGTATCCGTTCGCTTTTAGAACCGCAAATCCCGGTAAGTTCTGTGAAGCCATCGTCACTATAAACAATGGGATACCTACACTGAACAACGAAAAGAACTCAAAATCGGGCGTAATGAACATCGGGGTCGTTAATCCCATAGTTACCTGACTGACATCGAGTTTGCCAAACCCCACACACATAACCAGTGCGATAATGAAAATACTTGGGATCAGTAAATTACCTAACCGCGCTTTCGCCAGAATAAATACAGCGAGCATGACCGCTACGACTTGTGCCTCTTCCATTAACGACGTGAACAAACCCAAACCGAATTGCAATAGGATCCCCGCGAGCATCGCAGAGGCAATCGATGTTGGGATCTGTTTTAGGACTTTCTCAAATATCCCCGCTAATCCAACTAACGTGATCAACATCGAACTGAACAAAAACACGGCCACAGCCTGATTCATTGTTAGCCCTTCAAGAGATGTGATTAACAACGCCGCTCCAGGCGTCGACCACGCTGTAACCACAGGCTTCTTGTAATGAAACGAAAGCAGTATTGTGGTTACGCCCATGCCAATTCCCAACGCCCAAAACCATGACGCCACTTGTTCTTCAGTTGCTCCAGCACTCATTGCCGCTTGGAAAATAATCGCCGCGGCGCTCGCATAACCAATGAAAACAGCGATAAAGCCGGTACTGACGTGAGAAAATTTTAGCTTAGTCATGTTAATTTATTCCTGTGTGCGTTATAACGTCCATAGACTGAACTTAGCACCCGTGCGCTATAACGCACAACTAATTTTTGAAAAACTTGTAGAGAAAATATGCAAACAGAAATTAAAGTCGGCGTTAACTTGAAACGCCTTCGCCAAGAAAAAGGCTGGAGCTTAGACAAAACAGCGAAAGCAACAGGCGTGAGTAAAGCAATGTTAGGACAAATTGAACGTGGAGAATCCAGCCCGACAGTCGCTAAGCTCTGGCAGATAGCTTCTGGATTCGAGGTGTCACTTTCGAGCTTTATCGCGGCTAGCCCAAACAGTGAACTGACGAGTTTATTCAGAGATGCAAACGAACTAAGGCATGAAGAATACAACATTGGCTTTTTCGTCAGTTTGTTGTTTCCTTTTGAGGAAGCACTAGGATTTGAAATATTCGAACTCACCCTAGCACCCGATTACCAGCATGAATCCGCCCCACATAACGCAGGCGTCACTGAGCACATCTTATGCATTTCAGGAGAGATGGCCGTGATGTTTGATGATGAGTGGCATACGTTACGCGCAGGACAAGCCGTTCGCTTCAACGCCAACCAGACCCATGCCTACAAAAATATCGGTGAAGGAAACGCCGTATTTCATAATGTGATTCACTACCCTAATAACAAGCAATAGTGCCGGATTTGGTGCTAACGGATGTTTAGCTCTAACCGGATGTTCAGCGCTAACGAAAGAGCTGGCAGACCACTGGCTGTTACTAACTTAAAGCGACTATACGTTGACGACCATGCTGCCATCTTCGGCTTGATAACGAGCCCATAGTTGAGAGAGGTTTTCTTTATTAAGCTGTATCTCTTTTTCTTTCAGAAACGTTTCGTTGTGCAGCTTCGAATACGAGCGCTCAGCAAGGTCACAGCTAAATGTAACGATGGTTTTCCCTTTCCCCATTCTAGCCGCAGCGTATAGCGCACCTGCTACGTTCAACGACGAACTGCTTCCTAGAAGAACACCGTCATGTTCCGCAACAAGGCGGGATATCGTCACCAAATCCTGATCGGGAAGCGTGATTGCACGATTGATTTTTGCCTGCCTGAAATTTTCAACCGTTCGCATGATCCCTATGCCTTCCGTGAACGAACTTCCCGTTGATTGATAGTGTCCATTACGTAGAAACGAATAAATGCCGGACCCATTTGGGTCAACTAACCAAGTTTCGAGATTGGGTTGCTGCTCAGATAGATAGTGTGAGTTTCCGGCAATGGTTCCACCCGTCCCCACCACTGAAACTAGAGCATCAATATTCCCCTGTGTTTGCTGCCAGATCTCAGGTCCAGTATTTAAATAGTGCGCTCGATAATTACTGAGATTGTTTGCAATATGGGCAGATGACATCGCGACTCCATTTATTTGTTGAGGATAAGTTTGTTCATCGATTGGGTTGTCGATGATCATAAGCGTAGCTCTGGGGTCTGCTTAGTCAAGAAGTGCCGGAATTGAAAAGACTCTCATTTTCCAAATAGCAATTATAATTAGGGGTGACCGATTAGATTGAGGGCAAAAAAATGTTTCTAAAAGAGAAAAAACCGGTGACCTCGTTGATGTAACTGAAATGACCAAATTAACCAACTTATTTCAAGACAGTATCGAAGGTCGGTTTCAAGCAGGCGAAGAACAGCAAGACCCTGAGATGTTTAAAAAGTCCGAACTGATGTTTATGTCAGGGGAAGAGTTACCTCGATGCTGGACAGATCCAAACTACCGCTCAGGGACTAAATAACCTTAGCGCTTCCAGAGCACCCGATGAGTCGCAATTTAAGCTCTGTTCTAAAACTGTTTCACGATCGCCTTGTAGGCTATCCCCCTGTTAAAACATTCAGACGCATCTTTACTAGACACAAAAAGCGAGCCACTTGGGCTCGCTTTTGATTGTCTTTTTCTTGCTTAGACTTCAGTTCAGATTACAGAAGTTCTACCGACTGTTGAGCAATCACGAATTCTTCGTTGGTTGGCAAGCTATTATAATCGCACCTATTAACACGGGTTTGGACATAAACGATTTAGATAAATAGCTCTAAATCGTTTCTAAAAGATGAGAAAAAGTAACTTGAAAGCTCGGATGCAACTACCATCGTCCATCTAGCGAGCGCAAAATAACGACCTGTTTAGATCAAAGCATTGAACTCTCTTGCTGCTGTTTCTTTTTCTCCTCTTGTTTGCTCTGGACATTAAAAGCTTTTAAAAGGTCTGAGTGGATATAATTCATAGATAGCTGAAAGTTCATATGTGGAGCTTCCAATGTAATCTCAGTCTCACCATCTTTGTATGTCGCAGATTTATTCCCAACGAAAGGGATTTTTTGGTTTACTAGTTGATATTTTTTTCCAAGAGTGCCATTCAAATAATCAAACTTATTTTTTGGTAATTCAGTTAAAACCGCAATCAGTTTGTTGGAGCGACTAAAGATCACCGTCACATCATTGATGCCTTCGAATTGTATTTGATTTCGAGGGATCTGATACATATCGCCTTGACTATACTTATTGATACCTTGGTGGGATACGTTGTATTTGCTTTTAAGTTGTTCAACAGTGGTTTCACCAATCGTTAGCCCAAATACAGTAGGGTTTGCGAATACTGATTGGCATACAAATAATAGTGTAAAGATTAATTTCTTCATTTTCCATTCCATTTTAGTAAAGATGAGTATTGTTTAAGTAACCAATGGTGTGGTTTTTAGGGATATATATCTCTGTCCATTTACTTCCAGAGGACAACACATAAACACGCTGACCCTGTGGCAATGTAAGCAACTCTTTACTGTCAAAATTGCCTTCTTTATAAACTGAAGCTTTTTTGATCTGAACGGTTTTAGTTCTAAGTTTATTTAGTATTCCACTTAGGTTTGATTGCGCTTCTTTGTGATTTTGTTGTGCAGACTTTGCGTACCAGAAGGCAGCTAATTGATTGCTTTTCCTTACCCCTGTGCCATTTTCATACATTACTCCTAAGTTATTCTGTGCTACATCATTACCTTGCCTTGCCGACTTTTCGTACCATTTGAAAGCTTGATAACGATCTTTTTCTGTGCCACGACCTTGGTCATACATAACCCCAAGGTTATTCTGAGCTGAGACAGAGCCTTGCTCGGCTGCTTTCTGATACCATTTGAATGCCTTTCTGGAGCTTGCAGGAACTCCTTCGCCATTACTTAACATCCAGCCCAGTCTGAATTGAGCGTCAACATCTCCTTTCTCAGCAGCTTGAAGATACCATTTATAAGCTTGTGTTAGATTCTTATCTCTACCCAACCCTTTATAATAGTGTTGAGCAATAAAATAATCTGATGCAGCATTATCTGATTTACTTGCTATAGAGTACCAGTCAAATGATTTCTGATAGTCCTGCTTTACCCCATTGCCATTAAAATACATCCCAGCTAAATTATATGCAGCGTACTTATTCTCATTCGCAACCTTCGATAGTAGTTTAAATGCTTTATCTGTGTCTTTTTCAGTACCAATTCCGTACAAATAATATCTTCCCAAAGAGGCTGTTGGGACTGTCCAACCTGAAGAAGCTGCTTTTGACATCCAGTAGAAGGCTGATTCCTTGTCTATATTCGTACCTTGTCCATTCTCATATAACCACGCTAGATTTCTGGCTGAGTCCCTATTTCCGTCTTTTGCTGATTTAGAGTACCAATGAATCGCTTTATTATAATCCTGTGGAACACCGTGGCCATTATCAAAAGCAAGTCCCATATAGAAAGAGCAATACGTATAGCTACCAACACATTGTTCATACCATTTTAGGGATTGCTTATATTCTTTTTTCTCCCAATATAGCTCACCTAGCTTCTTTATTGAGTAAGCGTCACTTTCTTCTGCTTTTAACCATAAAGGAAATAAGTCTTTATGGTCAGCTAGTTCTTTTAATGCTTTCTCTGATTTATTCTTTGATGCTTTATTAAGGTATGCTTGTGCTTCTTTGAATTTTTCTTGTTTAAGCGCATGCATACCATAATCAAATTGAGCATTAACTAAACCAGAATCCGCCGCTTTTTTAAGCCAGATAATATCTTCATCTGATGGACGGTTCGTTGAGGTATATAAGCGATACATTGAACGATTATCGCCTTCTAAAGCCAATTTTTGCCAAGATTCTCTTGCTTTAGCATAATCACCATCTTGATAGGCTTCTTCTGCCGATTCATATGTTGCTGCACAACCTGACAATATCAACGTGACTATAACACTAGCCAACCACTTGCGTTTTAACATTATCTTTTTCCTTAAAGCGTTGTAATAATTTGTAAATATCATTACATATGCTACAAAGCTTAACTTTATATTTCAAGCAGTTGCAAGTGTAAAACCGTCAGTTATCACTAAATTTAGTTTTACATGTTGTAATATAATTGCAGCAAAAATAGTTTCCTTTTGAACTAGTAGGCGTAGGAAGCGTGCTGACAAAGAGAGTGACTACTGAAAATAACTTTTACTAAGGCAAATTTACTTAAAGTAAAGGTGGTTAAGTTTTCACTCTAGCTTGAAAAGGGACAAAAGTGAGTTAACTCTAGCCTCGCTGACTCGAAGATCTACTAGACGAAGAAAGTATCGTTCGTGATGATTTAACCAACATAAAAAAAAGCGAGCACTAAGCTCGCTTTTAACCATCTGTTTTTAAAGTAAATTACAGTAGTTCTACCGACTGTTGAGCAATCACGAATTCTTCATTGGTTGGATTGCTATTAGTATCGCATCTGCTAGTAAGAGTGTGGTCAAAATTATTTAGACCACAATTTTAAACGACGTTGCAAAGATGAGTCTTACTCAATATCAGCAATTAGAACAACTATCCAAGCAAAGTGTAGGAAGTAAGCGCTATGTGACTCCCAGCAAAAGGATAAATTGCGCAGTCTAACTCAATGTAATCACGGTTTTTCGTTTTGTGGTTTCACTGTGTTTCAACGCATCAAGCATCTGCTCGAATTTAAAAGTGACAGGAATACTAACTTCAACACTCCCATTTTCAATACGCTCAAGCAGCGCTTCACCATTTTGCATTAATGTATGCCAATCATCTTTATCACCAAAATTATGTAACGCTCCAAGGGCTATTTCGTGGTAAGAAATAGTGCGCGTAAATGGAGGGTCAATGGGTTTAGCAATACGATCTTGAATGCAGACAATATGTCCATTCGCTCTTAACAGCGGCACTAAATGGGCGGCATTTTCCCCACTCACCGCATCAAAAATGGCGAAGTATTTCATGTCGATTTGAGATTGCTCCCGATAAACTTGGCGAATACCTAAACTTTTGGCTCGCTCTTCGCTCAGACTCGCGGAGACAACATCAACGATATAACCCGCTCTGACAAGGATCTGGGATAACAAATTATTCACCGCGCCAAAACCAACGACAAGCACTTCTCTTTGTTGGGTTAATGGAATTTTTTCAAATGCTTGCCACGCAGTTAGCATCGGACAAGGCAGTGCCGCGGCAAGTTCAAAAGATAGGCTCTCAGGTAGTGTCATCACTCGCTCAACGTTCAAAACAGTATATTTAGCGAAGCTACCATGGCGATTTAGTGAACCATGATATGCCACTCGACGGCCAATTAGACTGGGATCAACTTTAGAACCTACTTGTACGACGACGCCTGCACCATCAACACCTGGAACATGGCCATTCGGCCAATTTAAAGGATTGGCTTTAATAAATTTCCAATCCACAGGGTTAATACCAATCGCTTTGTTTTGTACTAAGATTTCGCTGTCATCTAAAGCTGCTCTTTCAGCCTTACCTAAAACAAGACTGTGTTTCTCAGTTTGATATTGCCAAATTCGATAGGGTTCCATATCACTTCCACTCGCTTAATGAAAAGGTAAGGCACCAAAGAGTTATCGTCCTTGGTACCTGGTGTATTAGGCTTGATAAGTTGGATAATCGACGTAGCCTTCGGCTCCGCCCCCATACAAGGTCAACCTAGCATCGGCATCAAACTCGGCCAATGGTAAATCATGAACAAATCGGGCGACTAAATCAGGGTTCGTTACAAAAGGAGTACCAAAGGCAACGAAATCAGCATACTGCTTATCTAGCAACTGTTGGGCAGATTGCTTGGTCAACTTTCCTGCAACCATGATTGGATTAGAGTATATTCGGCGTACTTGCTGGCGAAACTCTTCAGGCACCTCTACATAGCGTGATATGTTTTCTGAAAAATGCACATACGCAAGGTTCATCAGTTGTAGTTTTTCCAGCAATGCTAACGTTAGCGGAACAATTTCAACATCATCCCCAGCAAAACCCTCTCCGATATGAGGAGACAGACGAACCGCAACTCTTTCCCCACCAATTTCGTCGGTAAGTGCTTGCAACGTATCAACCAAAAAGCGCATGCGATTCTCTTGGCTGCCACCATATTGATCACTTCTTTGGTTGCTTTCTAAGCGTAAAAAGGTATCAAACAAGTAACCATGCGCAGCATGAATTTCCACGCCATCAAAACCAGCTTCAATGGCGTTTTTGCCCGCTTGTACAAAATCCGCAATCGTGCTCTTAATGTCTTGCAGCGTCATCTCCCGTGGCGTTTCAGTTTCAATCATCCCAAAGCCACCTTCAGCTAGTGGGCCAAATACTTGATCTGGGATTTTAATCGCTGATGGGGCTAACGGCTTAGTACCTGAAATATCAGAATGACTGCGTCGCCCCACATGCCAAAGTTGAGTAAATATTTTCCCGCCATCTTGATGCACAGCTTGGGTGGTTTTTTTCCAGCCTTCGATGTGCTCTGGGGTATAAATGCCCGGAGTCATCGAATAACCTCGTGCAGCCGCTGAGATCGGGGTGCCCTCTGATACAATGAGTCCAGCACTGGCACGCTGACGGTAGTAGGTTGCCATCATCTCGTTTGGTACATCACCAGGTTGAGACGTGCGTGAACGAGTCATCGGCGCCATCGCGATACGGTTTTTAGTCTCAAGTCCGTGACCTTTAAATACCTTAAACATACTTACCCCCTTAAGCTTTATACGTTGGATAATCAATCAGACCTTTCTCACCACCACCAAACAAGGTGTTTGGATCATGCTCTGCCAATGGGTAGCCGTGAAGTAGACGTTCAGGAAGATCGGGATTCGCCACAAAAGGTCGACCAAAGCCGATCATATCAGCCAGTCCGTCATCAATAGCTTGCTTTGCTTTTTCCGCATTATAACGACCTGCGTAGATCAGCACGCCTTGAAAAGCATTGCGCATTGCACGTTTGAATGAGACGGGTGTATCTGGTGCATCATCCCAATCGACTTCAGCAATATGTAGGTACACGATATGATGTTTATTGAGTAACGCTGCGGCAGCGGTATAAGTCTCAATAGGGTTAGCATCAACAGTACCATTGAGGGTTGTTAAAGGTGCCAAGCGCACACCAACGCGATCAGCGCCAATGGCATCGACCATTGCAGTAACAACTTCATCAAGAAAACGAAGACGGTTTTCAAGACATCCACCGTACTCATCAGTGCGATCATTCGCATCTGAATCAATAAATTGGTTAATTAAATAACCATTAGCGGCATGCAGTTCAATGCCATCAAAGCCTGCCTCAATGGCATTCAATGCGGCTTGACGGTAATCTTCGATCACTTGCTGAATATCGGCTTTTGTCATCGCTCTAGGCTGAACGACGTCAACAAAACCAGGTTCATCACTGCCATTATCAACGAATACTTTGACGTTTTCCGCTTTTAATGCGGAGGAAGAAATCGGTTGCTTACCACCGATGTTATCTGGGTGAGTGACTCTTCCCACATGCCAAAGCTGCGCGAAAATAGCGCCTTGTTTGGCATGCACAGCGTCTGTCACTTTACGCCAACCAGCAATCTGCTCAGGTGTGTAAATACCTGGGGTCCATGCATAGCCTTTTGCCGTCGCTGAAATTTGCGTACCTTCAGACACAATCAATCCTGCACTGGCACGCTGAGCGTAATAGGTTGCCATCATGTCATTTGCGACATCACCAGGCTGACTGGCTCTTGAACGCGTCATCGGTGGCATGACAATGCGGTTTTTGAGTGTGAGTCCACCCAATGTGAATGGTTTAAATAGTGATAGTGACATAGTTGAGCCCTCTTCATTTGATAGGGGCATACTAGCAAATGAGTCACCAATCATTTATAGCAATAAAGGCAAATAATATTTGTATAAATTGCAACAATCAGCTTGTTTAAGCGGGTTACAGGGTTAGCTTTGGCTTAATAAAATCAATAAAAGCGGAGATCCGCTTGGCCACAGAAGAAGTCTTATAATACACAGCGTTGACTTGTTCTCTTCGTGGATGACTGATTTTTTCGCTCTCCAACAGCGAGATTAAACGTCCTTCGGCAATATCTTTATTCACCATAAACCCTGATAGACATGCAATGCCATTTCCTGCCAACACAATTTGTCGAATGGTTTCGCCATTACTTGATGACATCAAAGCGTCTAGTTGGGTAAAACCTTTTAAAGGCCAGTCATTCAAAATTTTGGGGGCGACAAATCCAATGAGATTATGCTGAGCAAGATCGCTGCTTTTAGTGGGGAGCCCGCGTTTTGAGATATATTCTGGTGAAGCCACAATATACAAGGGGCTTCGACCCAGCGACCGAGCATGTAGCGTAGAATCGCTCAACGTACCAATCCGAATTGCTAAATCGGTTTTCTTTTCTAGTAAATCCACAATGCCTTCATTGGAGGTTATTTCTAGCTCAATATCGGGATAGGCTTGATTAAATGACTGCACCAATGGCACCAGTTGATGAAACACAAACGGACTAGCCGCGTCGACACGTAAACGGCCTTTGGGCAATTCCCCACGGGAAATAATATCTTCTTCCGCCTGCTGTAATTGCATTAATCCCACCCGCACAGAGTCAATGAACTGGCGTCCTTCATCGGTTAATTCAATACGTCTAGTGGTTCGGTTTAGAATAGTGACCCCAAGTTGACTCTCCACTTTACTGACCGCTCTGGATACTCGCGCGACTTGGATATCTAGGCTCTCTGCTGCCGCTGAAAAACCTCCGGTATCGACTACAGCTAGTAAAATGGCTAAATCATCAGATTTTGTTCGCATGCTATTTCCCTCAACTTTATCCAATCGCTCATCAGCTTTATTGCATTTATAACAAATATCATTTGTAAAAACCTCTGTTTTTCACAAAAAATCTTTAATGCAAAATGCCCCCCATCAATTAACAACGCGACGGCATAGCGACCAATACATCGGCTATTGCTGGTCATTTTCAAACAACAGAGAGTAAATATTATGCCTTTAGCACTTCTTGCATTGACGCTCAGCGCCTTTGCTATTGGAACAACGGAGTTTGTGATCGTGGGGCTACTCCCGACCATGGCCTCCGACCTAAATATATCACTGCCTTCAGCAGGCTTGCTGGTTAGCCTTTATGCACTTGGTGTTGCCATTGGCGCCCCGGTTTTAACGGCTTTAACAGGAAAGTGGAATCGTAAACACGTATTGATTACCGTCATGTCACTGTTTGTTGTCGGTAACTTAGTTGCATGGCAAGCACCTGGATATAACACCCTGATTATCGCTCGTATTTTGACAGGTTTAGCCCATGGTGTATTTTTCTCCATTGGTTCAACCATTGCTACCGGTCTGGTACCAAAAGAAAAAGCCGCCAGCGCCATTGCGATTATGTTCACTGGTTTAACCGTGGCGTTAGTCACAGGCGTGCCGCTTGGGACATACATAGGTCAAACCTTTGGCTGGCAATCAACCTTCTTAGTTGTTGCGCTATTAGGTTTAATCGCATTAATTGGTAGTGCTTTCTTAGTACCAAATAACTTAAAACAACCTGCTGCAGCTAAGCTTTCATCGCAGCTTAAGGTATTAACTCAACCTAGATTATTACTGGTTTATGCGATTACTGCACTGGGTTATGGCGGCACTTTTACAGCATTCACTTTCCTTGCTCCTATTTTGCAGCAAGAAACTGGCTTTAGTGCGAATGCAATTAGTTTAATTATGTTGGTTTATGGAGTCTCAGTTGCGATTGGTAATATTTGGGGCGGAAAAATGGCCGATAAAATGGGCCCAATAAAAGCCCTTAGCATTATTTTTACTGGTCTTGCAGCTGTGCTTATCGTGTTCAATTTTACCGCCGTTAACCCTATTGCCGCGGTAGCCACGATTTTAGTTTGGGGGGCATTTGCATTCGGTAATGTTCCAGGTTTACAAGTATATGTAGTGAAACTTGCTGAAAAATATACACCAGATGCAGTGGATGTTGCTTCCGGTTTAAACATTGCCGCCTTTAACGTTGGTATTGCACTTGGTTCATGGGGCGGAGGGATGGTTGTCGCTGAAGCAGGCTTAATGCATACACCTTGGGTAGGTGCAGTAGTTGTACTGATAGCGCTTGCTTTGACCCGCTTTAGTGGCCGTCTTGATAAGCGTGCAGAAAGTTAATGGTAAAAATGTATTAATGAAATAAACACGACTCTTACCCTTAGAGCTGGTCAATGCAGCAGCATTGGCCAGCTTTTCGCAACTTATATTGATTGGTATTAGACAAGATTGAAACTGATAAGAGGCACTCAATGAAAACCGTTTTTATTACTGGAGCTAATCGTGGCTTAGGATTAGAGCTTGCAAAGCAATATGCACAGCGACATTACAAGGTCATCGCTTGCTGTCGCGATATTGATTCAGCGCATGAGTTAACCCTGTTAGCACAACAGTATTCAACCATTCGCCCTTATGCTCTAGATGTTAGTCATGAAACAGATATTCTCGCTTTAACTGAGGTGTTTAAAGAGCAACCTATTGATGTACTTATTCATAATGCTGGGGTGAGTGGTGAAGGATGTGACAACTTAGGCAATATGGATCAGCAAAGATGGCTAGAGGTGTTAAAGGTCAATACCATCGCACCCATGTTAATCACGCAGGCCTTGCTCAATAATATTCTAGCCGGCCAAGATAAAACCATAATCGGGATGACCTCAATACTGGCCAGTATTGATGATAACCGCTCAGGGGGACGATACAGCTATCGAGCATCAAAAGCGGCCCTCAACCAAATAATTAAATCTCTAGCCTGTGAATTATCCGAAGCGGGAGTGAAGACCATGGCAATTCATCCAGGTTGGGTAAAAACCGATATGGGTGGAAAGGAAGGCAAGGTAACAGTAAAAGAGAGTGTTACAGGCATGCTTAATGTTATCGACAATTTAAAACTTAAGCATTCAGGTTCATTTTTTGTCTACGATGGCACTCAATTGCCATGGTAAGCCTAGTAGTTACGTCTCATACAAACTCTAAGGGTAGGATATGCTTTTAACCTTTATAGTTTTAATCCTTTCTATTGTCGCTTTGCTCGGGTGGTATTTACACAAAGTCTCCCGTGACATTTCCCAAATTGACTGGGATTGGGATGACGATGAGATCCTATAAATTGATATTGCCTGCATCTATGGCTGGTCACATTACATATCCTAAGGAACGACTGCGATCTTACTCTGGAATGAGTAAATACTTTAACGTGATGTATGGAATCC
>NZ_JBFRJM010000026.1:0-58271 GCF_041468865.1 Vibrio sp. 10N.286.52.C3
GCCTCCTCCTACTCGATTTAGTGTCTGTCTCGTCCCGAAATGTGTTTTTACCTTCCCGCGCGCCTGCTTGGTCTATTTGAGGGTGTGGCCACACTTGTCGGCGTGGAACACTTTTAGATAATGCTGGTAGTAGTCATCAATGAGCTTGGCAGATTCACTTTCACCTAAAGATTTGAGTAACTCAATACCCACTTCACAAGTACACAAGTGGCCACTGTCTTGGTTGCGGCGCAAGGTGTATGAAGATTCGCTGGTAATATCGAGGTGAACTTGCGGAACGGCTTGTAACCACGAGCTCTTGTTAAGCATCTTCTTCGCTTCTTGCCATGTGCCATCCAAGATGATGAATAGCGGCTTACGGCTCTGGGCTTGGGTCATTACAGCTTGCTGGCACTCGACACTTTGATCACTTGGGAATAAAAGAAACGGTTGTCGTGTTTCATCGTCAAGCAGTGCGATGAGCTCCGCTGGTGGTGTTTTCCTTTGCCATACAATGGACTGACACTGATCAAGGGATTGCTGAAGCAGCTTCCCTGTATTGGTATCGCGTGACAGTTCATTCTCATGAGTGAGCAGTACAAGATCGATTTGGCTTGCGACACTAGGTATCAGGTGACAAATACATTGGTGAGTGAAGCTACAACCATGGCAAGCTTGTTGGTTACTCATGTTTACAAATTAACTCCACTTTGTGCGGGTGAGATACCATCAGCAAACAAAACCACGTCGCTGATATCAGCATCATCTGCAACTGGAGCGACACTTGGGTTTAGCGGGTAGCTGACACCAGAGTATGAAAGTGTGTGTTTCGCCGGTGTTGCACCGCCGCCACTGACATTGAAGATCAGATCCTGCCAGCCGTGGTTTTGCGATTTACCTAAGCGTATGTCGCCCTTAACCAGTGTCACTCGGCTATTGAAGCGCCAGTTATCTTGATGGTTTTCGAAAATTAGCAGTGTACAGCCACCAGAACCACACCAATCGAGTTGGGCGAACAGCTCTTCTTTACCGTCGCCGTTGAGGTCGTAGGTTAACCAGCGGTATTTAGTGTCGTCAGGTGAGCTGTTGTTGATCTTAAAGTATTCGCGGATCGCTTGGTCGACTTTTGGATCAAGTTGATCGCTGGAGTTCACCTGCTTTGCGGTTAGATCAACGTTAGTGGTGGTGTTTACTTGTGCTTGCGCACTCTTAGCTTCGAATAGCACCAGACCGCCATTGGCAATCGGATACACCACGTTGCCCACTTTCTCTTTTTCAGCGATTAGCTTGCCATTATCGAGTGTGAAGATGCGCTCGGAGATCAAATATTGTTGCTGGTGGCGAGTCATAACCACTTGTACCTGATTTTGGTTCAGTTGCTGCCAGAAGCCTTGTTCAACAATAGAAGGGTCTCCATTGCTGTATGAATAAGTCGTGATAGCACTGTGGTCATTGTTGAGTTCAAGGTTGATAGAGAACCCTGAGTTTTGCGTTGAGCTAGCGAAGTAGAGTCCGCTCCAGTCCAGCGTTGGATCTTGGTTAGAGACCGTCGCACAGCCATTGTAGTTACTGTCATTGAGGTTAAGCTTGGCATGCCATCCATAGATAGAATCGCTCATGCCGTCGCTACAGCTCTCTTTCGTAAGGTTGAGTTTGCCTTGTGCAGCTTTACCTTCTAATTGGTAGTCACGGCTGCTCGATGTGGTGCGGCTTGATTCAATATCGAGGGTCTGTGGCTGTTCGCCCATCTTGGTGTATTTCAGCTGGTCTTTATCGAAGGTTGCTGACCAGAAGGGTTCATTACCAAATACTCGTGTTGAGCGCAGCGGTTGGACGCAGCGATCTGGGTTCTCTGCGGTTAGGATGTTCACTTGGTCAACCACGAAACGCGCTGTGAAATCTGCGTTATAACCCGTTTGGCTCGGCACGGTTAGGTGACCAATCAGCTCGCCATATAAGGCTTGGTAAGGTCTCGTTGAGAGCCCTTGTGCTTCTAGCGCTAACTCTGGAGATAAGTCTAACCAGTATTGTTGTTGGCTGCCGCAAGGAGTGAAGGTTCGACTTTCGTGACCAACCACCACCTGACCACGCATGATGAAGGTTTGCGGTTGAATGCTCTGTGGCTCATCCAAGGTTGCTGGGGGCTGTTCAGGTTGTTGCGGCGTATCAGGTGCCGTAACACAGCCTTGTAGAGCGAACGCGACTAGCCATGTCACTGGGTTTTTCATTACCTTCATGTTATATCTTCCTCGGAGCAACCGTTAATTGGATTTATTATGGCATATTGGTTATTTAAAACAGAACCCGACACCTTCTCTATTCAGACTCTTAGAGTACAAAAAACCTCTTGTTGGGAGGGTGTACGCAACTATCAGGCTCGAAACATGATGCGTGATGACGTCAAGCTTGGCGATCTGGTGATGATATACCACTCATCATGTAAAAAAGTTGGCGTAGCGGGGATCGCTAAAGTAACCAGAGAAGCCTACCCAGACCACTTTCAGTTCGACCCTGAGAGTGATTACTACGATCCTAAGTCTTCACCCGATAACCCACGCTGGATCATGGTGGATGTCGAGTTTGTGCGAGTGACTGAGTGCTTGATTCCTTTGGTTACGCTTAAAGCCATGCCTGAACTCTCCGAAATGCCCTTGGTGAAACGCGGTAATCGCTTATCGATCATGCCTGTGACTGAACAAGAGTGGCAGGCAATCTTAAGCAAAGAAGTGTTAGGTTCTCGATAGCGTTAGAGAGAGCTTTTTACGTAAGGTTCAAAAAAGGCAGCCAGTTGGCTGCCTTTTTATTTATTCAGATCTGTTCAACGAGCGAGATTAGAGCAGATGCTTTTCTAGGTAGTGAGCAACGGCATCGTCAGCGTTACTGCCAATCACTTCATTGTCAGGTAGTGCTTTCATCACTTTCTCATGTGATGTACCCATGATTAGACCTTTACCCGCCATAGCCAGCATTTCAGCGTCGTTCATGCCATCACCAAAGGCAACACAGTTATCCAGAGTCAGGTTTAGTGATTTTGCAACAGCGTCTAGAGCGTGGCCTTTAGAGACTTCAGCTGCCATCACTTCCAGACACCAAGGTGTAGAGAAGGCGATGTTCAGTTTGTCGCCAAAAGCATCTCTTAGCTTTTGTTCAAACGTGACGAGATATTCGTGGTCTTGTTCTGGATGTGTGAAGAAGACTTTCGCGATGCCTTCGCTTGGTGCGTTTTCAGCTTCAAAGCGCTTGTAGCTAAAGCCAGACTCACTGTGGAATTTAGCCAACATTTCATCTTCACGGTCTAGTAACCAATCTTCATTCTGGTACATGTGAATAAAGAGGTTTGGATCTTGGCGCACAATATCAATAACTGGCTGAACGAGTTCCTGAGGTACGTTCTGGCTATACATCAGTTGATCGTTTTGGTCATGCACGCGTGCACCGTTTGAAGTGATCATGTACGCCGGAATACCTGCTATCTGACGAATACCCGCCACATCGACGTGGTGACGACCCGTAGCGAAGATGAAGGTATAACCTTGGTCGTGTAATTTCTTAAGCGTTAGCTTGGTAAAGTCGCTTAGCTGATGGTTGGGAGCCAAAAGCGTACCATCTAAATCAGAAGCAACAATTTTCACGGAATCTTTTAGTGCAGGAATACTCATTTAACCCTCATTGCAAAATGCTTAACCAATATTGACGCTAGCCAGCGCTAGAATCGTTTTAACTACAATATCTCTAGGTAGAAATTGTATGCCAAATTCATGCAAGAAAAGAGGGCAAAGCTCACTTACTTCTCTTCCTCTTTAGCGCTTATTTTCTTGGTAGGTTGCTTAGCCTATTAGCTCTAGGCGAAAAACTGATTGATCGCATCCAGTGTTTGATTGCGATATTCATCCTGCTCAAACAACACCTCATGCCTAGAACCCTCAATCAACTTAAACTGACAATCAGAGTTGGTTTTCTTCAGCTTAGAGATGAACTTTACTTGAGCACTGTTACTGACAATCTTTTCATCCCCAGCTTGAATCAATAGCAGAGGGATCTTGATTTGACGAGTTTGTTGAATTGCTTGCTTGGCGGCCATTAACCCTTGCCACACCCAACGCGTGCTTGGTCCACCCACCTGCAAAGATGGAGACTCGTCATATAAGCGGCGGAACCACTGATAGCGAACCTTACTGTGGCTCAGTAAGTTGTTTTCAAAAGGCTTCGAATAATATGCTTGCTGGCCCGGCGCGTAAGTTGGCTTGGCATAAAAAGCGGTAAGCACTTGTCCAACGATCATCGCGATAGGTTTCAGGTACCACTCGGTATTGATACCAAACATCGGAGCGCACAGAGTAACTTTGTCAAACGGGTGATCGGGATGAGTTTGTAGATAGCGAGTGGCTATGGTGCTGCCCATTGAGTGTGCCAGTAGGTAGCGATTGGAGTATCGGCTTAGGTCAAAACTGGCAATGACGTCAGACATATCTGAGGCGTAATCATCAAACTCATGAATGTGACCAATGTCAGAGTCTGTTACCATGCGTTCCGACTGGCCTTGACCTTGGTGGTCAAATGAATAAACGTCATAGCCCTGCTGATAAAAATCATAAAAGAGTTCTTGGTATTTCAAGCAACATTCAATGCGGCCATTTGAAATAACAATGGCTTTGGTGTGCGTTGGTGAGGTTAGGCTACACCAGTACAGCTTCTTTTTACCTGATGATGTGACATACCCATCTTTACGTTGTTGCCAAAGGGCAGGGATCGGGTGTTTAATCGCATGATCGAACTGAGGTTCTTGAGTGTAAGGGAAGGTGGCTTCGCTGTGGTTTTCCATGGGAAATTACCTGAACTGATGCGTGTGAGAGCTTTATTGCTACTAATGTTGTTAGATTAAAGAACTAGTAAGGAAATGCAAATGGATACTCATGTTTGGCTTGCTTATGTCGTCACGGCGATATTGTTTAGTTTGGCTCCGGGCTCGGGTACCGTTAACTCAATCAGTAATGGGCTTAGCTATGGCACTAAAAAGTCACTCGCATCAATTGTTGGCTTACAGCTTGGTCTTGCGTTTCACATTATGCTGGTGGGCGCGGGTATCGGTGCACTCGTTGCTAAGTCTGCGTTGGCGTTCACCATCATTAAGTGGGTCGGCGTGGTGTACTTACTTTGGTTAGGTATTCAAAAGTGGCGTGATAGCTCGAGCCTAGTAGCATCTGAAGAAAGCTCTACTCTGTCGAGTGGCAAACTGCTGAGAAACGCTGTGCTTATCAACCTAACTAACCCGAAATCAATCGTGTTTTTGGTGGCTTTGTTTCCTCAGTTTATTGACCCTACACAACCTCAAGCACCTCAGTTATTAGTGCTAGGTGTGACGACAGTATTCATTGATAGCGTTGTTATGTTGGGTTACACCTCATTAGCGTCACAAATGGGACGTTTTATTCGCTCTGATCGCATAATGGGTAAGATAAATAAAATATTTGGTGGTATGTTCATGGGCTGCGGTGCTTTGCTAGCTGCCGCGAAAGCTTAGATTAAGCGACTGAGTTATAGTTAAACCAATCAGAGTTATCAAGAAATGACCGCTACATACGTTGCTCGACAACCTATCTTAAATCGCAAGAGGAATACACTCGGCTATGAGTTGTTATTTCGCGATGGAGAAAAGAATGCGTACCCAGCGCATATTGAGTCTAATCGAGCAACGTATCGTCTGATTGTTGAGAACTTCTTGTCTGTTGGTCTTAACCCTTCTATTCCATCTTCACGCTGCTTTATCAACTTCCCTTATCAAAGTTTGATTCGTCGACTGCCCTTAAGTTTGCCGAAAGATAAGGTGGTGGTAGAGATTCTGGAAACCTGTAAACCAACAGATGAATTGTTGGAAGCGGTTAAAGACCTTTACCAAGCGGGTTACATGATTGCCCTAGATGATTTTACTTCGACCCCAGAATGGGAACGTTTCCTTAAATACACGCATATCGTAAAGCTCGATATTATGCAGATGGGTTTGGATGAAGCGTGTGATTTGGTTAGGGCGCATCAAGGGAAAAAGTTTAGCTTTTTGGCGGAGCGCGTTGAGACCGAACAAGAATTCCAGCAAGCCAAAGAGGCTGGCTTTAAGTTTTTCCAAGGTTACTTTTTCAATAAACCGGAAATCATCAAGAGTAAATACATTAGCCCTGAGCAAGTGATTGCTATGGAGCTGTTTCAAGAAGTGTGTAAGCCCGATGTGGACTTTCAACGGGTGGAGAGCATTGTCGCGAAAGATGTGGCGCTCTCATATAAGCTGCTGCGTTTTGTGAATACTATGTCGCCGCGCCTTGAAGTTACCATCTCTTCTTTTCGTCAGGCTTTGGTATATCTAGGTCAAGAGAAACTGAAAATGTTTGTCTCGTTAGCCGTCGCCTCTTATGTGTCCGATAAAAAGCCTAAAGAGCTGTATGGATTGTCTCTACAGCGTGCTCAGTTTTGTCAGCGTATGTCTCGCTATCAGGCATTTGAAGGGTATAGAGAACAGGCCTTTATGATTGGCTTATTCTCCTTGTTGGATGCTCTGTTGGACTTGTCGTTAGATAACTTAGTCGAGCAGTTGCCGCTGTGTAAAAGTATCAAGGTTGCTCTATTACGTAGAGAAGGGCCATATGGTACTTTGCTCGCACTTGAAGAGAGCTTTGAGCATGCCGATTGGCAACAGATTGATGAGCACTGCGCCGATTTAGGATTAAGCGTGGATCAGGTTAAAACGGAGCTTACTGAAGCGCGCCGTTGGAGCCATACCGTGACCAACAAGCTCTGATATTTCTTCGTTAAACTTTTATGACAATTGAAACGCACGCCTTGACGTGCGTTTTTTTATATCTAAGATATGTGCATATCCATATATGAGTATGTTTTTATGCTTCCTCACCAATTTTTTAAATTACTGTCCGATGAAACGCGAGTGCGTTGCTTAATGTTGATAGTTCGCAATGAGTGCTTATCGGTTGGTGAGTTGACTCAGGCATTGCAAGAAAGTCAGCCAAAGGTTTCACGCCATCTTGCGCAGCTGCGTTCAAACGGTGTTTTGATTGATGTTCGCCAGGGGCAGTGGGTGTTTTACCGCCTGTCACAAGATTTACCAGGTTGGATGCTAAAGTTAATTGACGACCTTATTGCATCGAACTGTTTGAAAACTGAATACCAGCAAGATATTGAGCGCTTAGAGTCGATGAACTCACGCCCAGTATGTTGCGTTTAAATACATTAAAACTTAATGCCGAAATAGTTGTAGTTGCAGCTAGGCGACAAGTGAACTTATCCCTATGAGCATAGTGGCTCTATGTAATTAGGGCGGCCGGCGCTCCGGTAAGTGAACGTAGTCAACAACGCTGCGGCTTCAAATATGAAGGCAATTAACTGAGAGAACAGAAAATGACAGTCAAAGTAGGTATTAATGGTTTTGGTCGTATCGGCCGTCTAGCACTTCGCGCAGCATTCGATTGGGATGAGCTAGAATTTGTTCAAATTAACGATGTTGCTGGCGACACAACAACACTGGCCCACCTTCTAGAATTTGATTCAGTTCAAGGTCGCTTTCACCACGAAGTAACTGCAGAAGGCGATGAGATGATCATTAATGGCCAGCGCATCAAGACCACACAAGAGCGCGACATCGATGCGATCGACTGGTCTGGTTGTGATGTGGTTATCGAAGCGACAGGTGTTCACCGTAAGACCTCTTTCCTAAACAAATACCTAGAGCAGGGCGTGAAACGTGTTGTGGTATCGGCGCCAGTGAAAGAAGAAGGCATCGCAAACATCGTTGTTGGTGTGAATGACAATATCTTCGACCCTGCGGTACACAAAATCGTAACGGCAGCGTCTTGTACAACGAACTGTATCGCGCCAGTGGTTAAGGTGATCAACGAGAAGCTTGGTATCGAGAACGCAGCCTTCACCACTATTCACGATTTAACTAACACGCAAACTATTCTTGATGCGCCGCACAAAGACTTACGCCGCGCACGTGCATGTGGCATGAGTCTTATCCCAACAACGACGGGCAGCGCCAAAGCGATTGTTGAGATCTTCCCTGAGCTAGAAAACCGCATCAACGGCCACGCAGTTCGTGTACCGCTAGCGAACGCTTCTCTGACAGACATCATCTTCGAAGTGAAGCAAGACACCACGGCAGAAGAAGTTAACGCGATGCTGAAAGAAGCGTCTCAGAATGAACTAAAAGGTATTCTTGGCTTTGAAGAGCGTCCACTGGTTTCTATCGATTACAAAGGCGACCAACGCTCAACAATCGTGGATGCACTATCAACGATGTTGGTCGGTAAGCGCATGGTTAAGATCTACGCTTGGTACGACAATGAGATGGGTTACGCAACACGTACCGCTGAGCTTGTTCGTACCGTTGGCCTTGCTTAATAAGAATCTGGAGAAGATATAATGATACATCCAACATGGCAACTAGACCTAGAGCAAGGTGCGCTAGTGCTTACTCCGTGCCCAGGCACAAAAGAAGCAACGCTTGATGCATCACTGGCTCAGCTAAAAGAGCAAGGCGTTGAAGCTATCGTGACAGCACTTGATGACCATGAGCTTGCAAGCAAAGACGTGGCGGCACTTGGTGAAAAAACACGTGCGTTAGGTATGCAATGGTTCCAGATCGAAATTGAAGACGACTGTGCACCGGGTGCTGGTTTTGCTGCGAAGTGGCAAGCAGCTAGCCCTGAGCTACATAACATCGTCGATAACGGCGGCAAGGTTGCAATGCATTGTATGGGCGGCTCTGGTCGCACTGGTTTGTTCGCAGCTCACCTACTGTTAGAAAAAGGCTGGGATTTGAGCAAGGTAGTTCAAGAGGTGCAGGCACTGCGTCCAGGTGCCTTCACTAAACCTATCCAGGTTGAATACATTAATGGCGTAGCGAATAGCTAATAGTCATCAGTGTTAGACAGGGAGCTTTTGGTATCTGGAGTGTTGAACTTATCATGATCCAAAAGCTCTTTTTGTTTAGATTGCAGAGATAGCGTTATGTTTTCAAATCTAAGTAAGAGCGTTCGCCAATACATGTTGGTGACTTTTAACTACTGGAACTTCACCATTACTGATGGTGCACTTCGCATGTTGGTGGTTCTGTATTTTTACGACCTTGGCTACAGTTCGTTAGAAATCGCCTCACTGTTCCTTTTCTATGAATTCTTTGGTGTGGTGACTAACCTAATCGGTGGCTGGTTAGGGGCGCGTCTTGGCCTCAATAAGACCATGAACATTGGGTTAGGCATGCAAGTCGTCGCCTTGGGTATGCTCGCGGTGCCAACGGCAATGCTGACCATTCCTTGGGTCATGGCGGCGCAAGCCTTGTCTGGTATCGCTAAAGACCTCAATAAGATGAGTGCCAAGAGCTCAATTAAGACTCTGGTTCCTGATGAACAACAAGGCGCGCTTTATAAGTGGATTGCGATTCTGACCGGATCTAAGAATGCGCTTAAAGGGGCAGGCTTCTTTATTGGTGGTTTACTGCTTTCAACGATTGGCTTCCAATACGCCGTGCTCGCGATGGCAGCCGTGTTGGCATTGGTCTTCGTTGGCAGTGTGTTGAGCTTAGAAGCGGACATGGGCAAAGCGAAAACCAAGCCTAAGTTCAAACAGATCTTCTCTAAGTCTGAATCCATCAACATCCTATCCGCAGCACGTATGTTCCTGTTTGGCGCTCGTGATGTGTGGTTTGTGATTGCTTTGCCGATTTACCTAGGCAGTGTGTTTGGTTGGGATCACTCATGGGTTGGCGGTTTCTTAGCTGCTTGGACTATCGCTTATGGCTTTGTACAGGGCATAGCGCCGAAGATTACTGGTAAAGCTCAAGGTAAGGTGCCAGATGGCCATGCCGCGCTGTTATGGGCTGGTGCGCTGGCTATAGTGACCGCTGCTATCGCTTATGCGGTACAGATTGGTTGGCAACCCGAGTTAGTTATTATCGGTGGCTTGATGGTGTTTGGTGTCATCTTTGCGGTGAACTCATCACTTCACTCATATTTGATTGTGAGTTATGCGAAAGGCGATGGCGTTTCTCTTGATGTCGGTTTCTACTACATGGCAAACGCGATGGGCCGTTTGATTGGCACTATATTGTCGGGCTTGGTATTCCAAATGGCCGGTTTGTCTGCGTGTCTGTGGGTATCTTTTGCGTTCTTAGCGATAACGACGGTGATCTCTCTCCGTTTACCTAAAGTGCCGCAAATCTCAGCAGCATAAGCTTCAGCCGCACGAGCTAAATTCGTATGAGCTAAATTCGCGATAAGCCTCTCCTTTAACACTAAGCTGACTTGGTATTTATTCCAGTCAGCTTTTTTATTGCTATAGTAGAATGATTGAATATTAATCAGGCATTTACATGAAGCAGCGAATTCTCTTTTTTGATTTAGCACGATGTGTTGCGGCCATAGCAGTTATCGCGATTCATGTTTTGGCGCCTTATCGGAATGAATTAGGCACTATTCCTTTCGGTGAGTGGCTGACCGCCATTACGGTGAACGGTTTCAGTCGTTGGGCGGTGCCGGTGTTCATCTTGATTACTGGTGCACTGATGCTCAGTGATCAGCGCCCGTTTGACGCCAAATACTACCTCAAGCGTCGTCTGGGCAAGGTACTGATCCCTTTCATTGTCTGGTCGCTTTTCTATACCTATCTGTCGGGTTGGTCGGCAATGGGCTTTGATGCCGACGTCAGTTGGGATGTGCTACTCAATAGCTACCATCATTACACCTATTACCACCTTGGTTTCTTCTATTACTTCATCCCGCTCTACTTTGTGATTCCGTTCTTGCAGATCATGGTCAGAAAGTTCGGTGATAGATCTGTCTATGCCTTTACGGTGGTATGGTTGTTCACAACATTGCTTTTCTTACTGAAAATCGATGGCCCTTGGAGTCACGAATTGTGGTTGTACACCGGTTACTTACCATTGGGTTACTTGCTCTATAAGATTGTGCCACTTAACAAGATGACAGTTGGCATGAGTGTGTTACTGGGTGGGTTAGCGTTACTGACCACGGTTTACATGGTGGTTGAGGCAAGCTTGGTAGCAGAAGAGTACACAGTAGGGCGTTGGTTATCTTACAAGACGCTGAATACCGTATTAGCGGCGAGCATGGTGTTCATGGTGTGTCGTTACTATGGTGAAGGGTTGTCTGAGAAGAGTAATCAAGTGGTTGGCTTTATCAGTAAGCACAGCTTAGGTATTTATCTGCTGCACCCAATTTTCTTATGGCCAATGAAAGAATTCGGTTGGTACCAAGGACACCCTGCTTGGGTTATTCCATTATGGATCGTGATCAGCGGAGCTGGCGCGTTATGGATGAGTTGGTTGGTGTCTAAGTCAGAGAAGACACGTTGGCTATTGCCTTAGCGATACGCTAAGGCATTTCGATATTGGTTTGTTGCTGATTATCGATGAGGAAGGGATGAAGCGCTAAGGTTAGCGCTTCAACGCAAAGTGTAAGAATTTATCGCCTTGGTAGGTTAAAGTCCCTTTGTCACCAGGGTTAAGAGCGTGGAAGTAGTGAATGCCGACTTGGAATTCACGTTTCGGACCAACTACACCGCGTTGAACATAAATCCAATACTCTTGGTCTTCTTGACCTGGTTCTGCATCAGGAAGGTCGATGGATTGTTTATCTAATACCGTGACGTTCACTTTCTTTTCTGGTGCGTTCTCGCCTTGCATGTGTTTTCGATAAAAAACAAGAAATACCCAGGCCGCAAGACCTGCGAGTGCAAAGATGGCAAAAAAGAGTGAGTTAGGCATATAACCTCCATGTAGTCGTGATGGTTATTCTAGTCTTTCGGGCAATAGGGATATGTGTTTAAAGCCGCTATTCGTGAACTGCTGTAAGCAAAGCTGATTATTTTTCGGCTGATATCACATTTAATGGCCAGTTTGGGATAAAGCATTGTTATTTATTGTCTCTTTCTCACGTA
This sequence comes from Vibrio sp. 10N.286.52.C3, assembly GCF_041468865.1. Taxonomy (NCBI): domain Bacteria; kingdom Pseudomonadati; phylum Pseudomonadota; class Gammaproteobacteria; order Vibrionales; family Vibrionaceae; genus Vibrio; species Vibrio sp. 10N.286.52.C3. The sequence continues at coordinate 11,938 of NZ_JBFRJM010000026.1, forward strand.
AATAGCGATGATTTTGTATAAGAATAAGGAAATGCTCGACTAGAATTATAGTGTGGAGTGGGAGGCCAAGATGACCGACATTGAAAAAGTGGTGACAAGAACTCGCAATATAGAAAAATTATTGAGACTTCAATATCACGCTGAAGGCGAAGGATTGCACGAGCTTGTGACAAGCTGTGAAGAAAGGCTACCGCACGATATGGTAAGTAAGCTGCGTTATATCGCAACGTGTCGTAACAAGGTAGTCAATGAGCATGACGCTCAGTTGGAAGACCAGCATAAATTCATCATGATGTGTAACGATTGTGAGAAGGAACTGACTCCACGAAGCGGTCGTTTTATCTGGCGTGTTGCGATCTTATTGATGATGGCAATGACTTTAGCCGCAGCGGGTTTCTACTATGCGAACTGGGATGTGCTAACACTGCATCTGTTTTCGAAGTGAAAAATTTGAACAAAAAAAGGGACGCTCATGGCGTCCCTTTTTTTATTTTTAACTTGCTTAGTACATCATCGGTAGTGTCATTAGACCTACAACTACCGCGATCATTACAAGTCCTTGTCTTTGCGAAGATGAAATCATAACACTACTCCTAAATTTGGTTGCCTCTCGCTATGTTTTAAAGAATAGCACTACTTATGGCCTTAGATCAAGAATTACTTTCGAAAGCTTTAAAAGTAGTAGAAAACTATGAGTTTTTGGCTTGTTTGGCAGTGTTTAACTGTGTTTTATGGTGTGTTCTTAATTTGTTCGTTGTGATTTATGTTTGTTCTAATTTAATTTAACTTGTTGTTTTGTAATGGTTGTTTTGTGTAATTTATATTGTTAAAGGTTGTTAAACTGTATTAATAGAGGTTGGTGGTGGCTAGGTTGGTTTTGGTTGGTTTTTTAAGTTTTCGGCTTGGTTTTTGTGGCGATTTTTACCGGAGGCTTGAAATAACCTGACAAAACTGGGCGTTAAAAAAGAAAACTGGCTACTTTACAAGTCTAGGCTTGGTTGGCGTTTTTATTTTCCTATTAATCTTGAGTTTGTTTATTTAAGTTATTGTTATTATTTACTTTAAATGTGGTTATTTTAATTTTTTAAGTGTGGTATTTTACGGAATTAGGCCGGTTTTGGTGGGGTCGATAGGTTAGAATTGGCCAAAATTCAAGTATGGCGACTCTAATGCCAGTTTGAATGGGTTTTATGATGATTCGTTCTAGTTTTAAACGAATGGCCATTGTCATGGTGGTAATTGTTACGACTTCAATCTAAAGAGACTCTTTTTAGTGGAAGCGTAATCAAGATCCAATTTTGAGGGGCTGAGGCTTTACATCAACACTCGTGTGCCTAGACTGGCGACGATTTAAAGCAATAGGGCAAGTGGTATGTGGAGTTGGTTAGCGGTTTCCTTATCTGGTATCGGAGCAATAGCAGGAACGAAACATGGACATATCGGTCAGGCCTTATCGTATAAGGTATTTACCTTTGTATTATTAGCGACAATTGCTTTAACTCAGTCGGTTGTGGCTGACTTTACCTATTGGATAGTTGCGGGGTTGGCTATCTCTGCGATCGCAGATGTGCTTCATACTCTCACTCAAAAACGCCCTCTGCATTTTGTCTGCTTCTTATTGGCTCAACTCTGTTACAGCAAAGCTTTTTGGTTACAGCTATCAGGTGAAATGGTTTGGTGGTTGTTCGCGCTGTTATTGGCAGCTTGCGTTGTTGCTTTCTTTTTACTGCTGCCACGCTTAGACAAACTCGTTTTTCCCGTGGTCATCATGGGCATTGTGCTTATTCAGTTAGCATGGGCTTCTGGTGAGGTTTGGCTGCTGGATCCTCAGTTATCACACGCGGTCGGTTTTGCTGGCTGTAGCGTGCTGCTGCTTTCAGCATTGGCGTACGCGCTAAATTTCTATCGTAGCCCAATTAAGGGTGCCTACTTTTGGGTGACGGGCAGCTACTTTCTGGCGCACGCTCTCATTGTTGCTTCCCTTACCATTTAGAGTAGAGCTCGCTTAACTCTGAGCTACATCAAGGCAGCTCAGATGAAAGTAGGTACTCTACGTCTACTTCATTAAACATGAGATAGAGTTATGACTACCGAAATTCATGCACACAACGTTTTAACCCTACTGAGTGAAAAGCCACTGACTCGTGAAGAGTTGACGCAAGAACTCGCTCAAACTTATGGCGCAGAAGCGCGTTTTCATACGTGTAAGCTGAACGGTCTGGATTTAGATGGATTGCTGAAGTTTTTCCTGAAGATGGAAAAGGTCGTGGTTATTGATGACAAGCTTTGCACTAATCGCGAACGTGTGTGTAACCACTAATTCCCAGAGATTTGGTTTTTAGAGCCTTTTGGCTTTTATCGATAAGAAGAGTGGATGCGACGTTTCGGCTTCACTCTTTAAATTCTCTTTTTCCTTTTTCCTTTCTATTTGCTCTCGCAAAATTCCCTTCTAATTACATAAGTTAATCCTTTTATTACTGCGTTCGAAAATCAATGTTGAGGCTGCTATACTCCGCGCACTTACGCTTTTCGAGACAAACTTATGGAAATTTTATCTGCAGCAACCATGCTGTTTCTTATTATGGACCCGCTTGGCAATCTACCAATCGTGCTCTCTATCCTTAAGCATATTGATCCGAAGCGTCGCCGTATTGTTCTTGTTCGTGAACTGATGTTTGCGCTGGTTATCCTGCTGTTGTTCTTGTTTGCTGGTCAAAGCATCATGAACTTCCTGCACGTGCAGCCTGAAACCTTGAGTATCTCTGGCGGTATTATTCTATTCATCATTGCGATTAAGATGATTTTCCCAAGTGCGGGTAGTATTACTGGCCTCGCGGCGGGTGAAGAACCGTTTATTGTGCCGATGGCGATCCCAATGATTGCTGGCCCTTCAGTGATTGCGGCATTGATTCTGTTGTCGACACAGCACCCTGACAATATGTTAGAGCTTTCAGGCGCAGTGATGCTGGCTTGGGGTGCTACCTTCTTTATTCTGATGTTTAATGGCTTCTTCCTGCGAGTGCTGGGAGAGAGAGGTCTTAAAGCCATCGAACGCTTGATGGGCTTGTTGTTGGTTATGCTGTCGACGCAAATGTTCCTCGATGGTGTGAAAGGCTACATGGGCTAGTGTTGCTACCATTACTCAATAAAAAAACGCCGCTCTACTGAGCGGCGTTTTTGTATCTGTTTCTTCGGTTTTTATTTCGATTACATCATGTGCTTACGACGGATATCGAGTAGGGCGAAGACACCGAAAATCAATATTGACCACTTCTCCCAACGTGACATCTCGATCTTATCGCCGAATGCACCGATGAAAATCAGCATCTGCAGGCCGTGCATGAAGAACAAGAATGCGGTCATGATATAAAGCGCAATCGCAGCATTACCCGGAAACGGGTAGAAAATATTTACGATTAAGATAAACCAAACAAAGGCGATGGCTGCTTTTGCTAGTGGAAGCAAGAACTTCATTCAATAACTCCTATTCTTCAGTGATTCGATTGAACAGTCGGTAGCTTGACTGTCCGGTGGTCTTGTCGCGATGCAATTCCCAGTTCTCTGGCATAGCTTCGAGTTTCAGTTCTTTCTCTGTCTCGACGTAAATGATGGCATTGTCTGCAAGCCAACCGTTACTCTCAAGCAGTTGTACTGTTTCTGCCAGTAAGCCTTGACGAAATGGTGGATCAAGGAAAACCATATCGTAAGGCGTGCCCGGTTTCTTAAGGAAAGAGATAGCATCAGTATTCACGACATTAATGTTGTCTGCCTTGAGCTCTTTCGCGTTATCAGAAAGCTGTTTAGCCGCCTTTTGATTCATTTCGAGCAGTGTCACCATTTTGGCTTGGCGAGAAGCTGCTTCAAAACCTAGACCGCCAGAACCGGCAAATACATCCAAGCAAGTTGAATGTGGGATATCTTGAGCCACCCAGTTAAAGAGTGTTTCTTTTACTCGGTCAATGGTTGGGCGTAATCCTTCTAAATCATGAACAGGCAGCTTTCTACCTCTCCATGAGCCACTAATAATTCGAACAAAGCCTCCGGATGGCTTTTTTTGTGATGTGTTTTGCTGGCGACGTCTTACCATAGATTTTTTGACCGCTAATAAAGTGATACTATACCGAGCCCAATTTAAGTGGGTTCGTGTATTAAATAAATTTGCAATGACAAAGTGTATCAAGCTAAAAGCAAACTTATCACTGCTTTGTCATTTTTCTTTACTATTCGTTTGTACAAGCTTGTATTGTATAACAATAGCAAAGAGTCGACGTGTATTAAGTCAATACAGCTAATTAGTAGATCTAGGAAACTCCTCTGATGACGGAAAAAAAGAAGCGCGGATTATTATCGTGGCTTGGTTTTGGTGAAGAAGAACAAAGCCCAAAAACTCAGAATGAAGCGAACGTAGAAAGCGTTGAAGATCAAACTGAAGTTGAATCACAAGTTGAGGCTGAACAGGTCGCGCCTGAAGCTGAACAAGTTAAGCCAACTGAATCTGAGCAAGCGCTTGAAGAAGCTCAACAAGAGCAGCAACCTGTCGCAGCAGAAGCAGAAGCAGAAGCAGAAGCAGAAGCAGAACAGGAAGAAGTGGCAGTTCCTCAAGCTAAGGTTGAAGAAGTACAAGAGAAGCCGACAGAAAGCTTCTTTGCTCGTCTTAAGCGCAGCCTAAGCCGCACTAAAGCAAACATCGGTGCTGGTTTCTTTGGTCTGTTCAAAGGCAAGCAAATCGATGAAGACCTGTTTGAAGAGCTAGAAGAGCAACTTCTGATTGCTGACGTGGGTATGAATACCACGGTTAAGATCATTGAAAACCTGACAGAAAAAGCATCTCGCAATGACCTAAAAGACGGTGAAGCGCTTTATGGTCTGCTCAAAGAAGAGATGGCAGACATCTTAAGCCAAGTGGAACAGCCACTGGTTGTTGATACCACTAAAACACCTTACGTTATCTTAATGGTGGGTGTGAACGGTGTAGGTAAGACAACTACGATCGGTAAGCTGGCGAAACAATTCCAAAATGAAGGCAAGAAAGTGATGCTAGCAGCGGGTGATACCTTCCGTGCTGCAGCCGTTGAACAGCTTCAGGTTTGGGGTCAGCGTAACGATGTGCCAGTTATCGCTCAACACACTGGTGCGGACAGTGCGTCTGTTATCTACGATGCGATTGAAGCAGCGAAGGCTCGTGGTGTTGATGTTGTGATTGCTGATACAGCCGGTCGTTTGCAGAACAAGAGCAACCTGATGGAAGAGCTACGCAAGATCGTTCGTGTAATGAAGAAGATTGATGACTCTGCGCCACACGAAATCATGCTAACGCTCGATGCAGGTACAGGTCAGAACGCTATCAGCCAAGCGAAGTTGTTCAGTGAAGTGGCTCCAGTTACGGGTATTACACTGACTAAGCTAGATGGTACGGCGAAAGGTGGTGTAATTTTCTCAATTGCTGACCAGTTCCAGATTCCAATCCGCTACATTGGTGTGGGTGAAGGTATTGATGACCTGCGTCCATTTGAATCTAAAGACTTCATTGAAGCACTATTTAGCCGCGAAGAGTAACGCGAGTAGCAAAGTGGTTTATCCTTAATCTGCTACCGTTTTTAAATTTGATATTAGTGATCGTAAGAGGAATTTTCGGTGATCAAATTTCAGCAAGTGAGTAAAGCCTACCGAGGTGGAAGACAAGCGCTCCAAAAAGTGGACTTTCACCTGAAACGTGGAGAGATGGCTTTTTTGGGTGGGCACTCTGGGGCTGGTAAAAGTACCTTGCTGAAGTTGATCTGCGCGATAGAGCGTCCAACTGATGGACGTGTCTGGTTCAACGATCACGATATCACTCGTATCCCAGCCAAAGACATTCCTTTCTTACGCCGTAATATTGGGATTGTTTTTCAAGACCATCGCCTGCTGATGGACCGTTCGATTTTCGATAACGTCGCTCTGCCTATGCGTATTGAATCTATTTCTGAAAACGAAATAAAACGCCGAGTCAGTGCTGCGTTGGATAAAACCGGTTTATTAGATAAAGCCCGTTGTTTGCCAAGCCAACTTTCTGGTGGTGAACAACAACGCGTGGGTATTGCTCGCGCCGTGGTTAACCGTCCAACTCTGCTTTTAGCCGATGAGCCTACCGGTAATCTAGACCCTGAATTATCTAACCGTGTGTTGCGATTATTTGAAGAATTCAACCGCGCAGGTGTGACGATCATCCTAGCGACGCATGATATCGGGTTAGTGAACACTCGCCCTCAGTACCGCCATCTTGAATTAAACCAAGGATTTTTGAGTGAGGTTGAAGACTATGGCCGCGAATAAGCGCATCAAAAAACCTCAATCTAATCGAGCAGCAAACCGCGCTTCAAGCGACGGCTTCTTTGTTGTTCACTGGAAACAAGCCAAGTCATCGTTCTCGCAAATGTGGCAGCGCCCGTTAGGCAACTTACTGACCCTTGCGGTGATCTCTATGGCGTTGGCGATGCCAGCTTGTTTGTACCTATTAGGTAAAAATGTAGGGGAAGTGGCGCAAGATGTCACTAGCCCGTCACAAATAAGTGCTTATGTAGAGGATGGTATTCCTGAGCCACGAGTAATGGTGCTTAAGGATGAAATCGAAAGTTGGGATCAAGTTGAGCTGGTGGAGTACATTTCTCCGCAGCAAGGGCTTGCAGACCTCAGCCAGTATTCTGGTTTTGAAGACGCCCTAACCATTCTCGACGATTATTCACTGCCAGGTGTGCTGGTGATTACGCCAAGCGTGCACAGCGATACCTTAATTAAAGAGCTGGCAGGCACAGTTAAACAACAAGAATTAGTGACCGATGTTCGCCTAGACGAAGATTGGTTAGCGCGATTAGATGCGATCAAAGCATTAGCGGCTGTCATCGTGATTACCTTAACGGTATTGATGCTGGGCGCGGTATTTCTGATTATCGGCAATACACTACGATTTAATGTGTTGGCGCATAAAGAAGAGATTCAAACCATGAAGCTGATTGGTGCGACCGACAGCTACATTCTTCGACCATACCTTTATGCTGGGATGTGGTTTGGCGTTTTAGGTTCGATTAGCGCTTGGGTAATGACGGCATTGATTACCGTATTGCTGAACAGCGCGGTGGATGACTTGGCTCAGCTATACGACAGCCACTTCCGTTTAATTGGCCTGAGTTGGGATGAATCTTTACTGCTTTTGATCGTCGGAACTCTGCTTGGTAGTGTGGCTGCAAAGCTTTCTGCACAGCGTCACCTAAAAGAAATTGAACCAGTTTAGGTGAATAGAGTCATATTTAGACGAAAAATAGGCACTTCTTAACCAGTTTTTGCCTTGTATAGACGAATTGATTATGCATAATTACTTCCCCCTCCTTGAAACCTGTTCATTTTAGGTTCAAGATTGTAGGGTTTTAATAGATGTATTACTCCAGATCAGAGATTGATGAGGAACCGAATGGCAAACCAAGCGTATCAAATGGCTTTAGTCACACAAGATAGTTTAGATAGCTATATCCGCTCAGCGAACAGCTACCCTATGCTGACTCCTGAAGAGGAACGTGGACTTGCAGAGCGATTACATTACAAAGGTGAGATCGACGCTGCGAAAGGCTTGATCCTTTCCCACCTAAGATTCGTGGTGCACGTTGCAAGAGGCTACTCTGGCTACGGGCTACCAATGGCTGATCTCGTCCAAGAAGGTAACATCGGCTTGATGAAGGCTGTTAAGCGCTTCAATCCAGAAGTTGGTGTTCGTCTCGTCTCGTTTGCTGTTCACTGGATCAAAGCTGAAATCCATGAATACGTTCTACGTAACTGGCGTATCGTTAAAATTGCGACCACTAAGGCACAGCGTAAACTGTTCTTTAACCTTCGTAAGTCTAAAAAGCGTTTGGGTTGGTTCAATAACGGTGAAGTTGAGACGGTTGCTCGTGAACTGGGTGTTGAGCCTTCAGAAGTTCGTGAGATGGAATCTCGCTTAGCAGCACAAGATGCGACGTTTGAAGCGCCTATGGACGATGACGATGGCGGTTCTGCTTACACTGCTCCAGTTTACTACCTAGAAGACAAGGCGTCAGACGTTGCTGAGACGGTTGAAGCGGCTAACTGGGAGTCACACACCAATAATCGCCTAGGGCTAGCACTAGCAAGCTTAGACGAGCGTAGCCAACACATTGTTCGCTCACGTTGGTTAGACGACAACAAGGCAACCCTGCAAGACTTAGCGGATACCTACAGTATCTCAGCTGAGCGTGTTCGCCAGTTAGAAAAGAATGCGATGAAGAAATTGAAACAAGCCGTTGGTGATTTCTAATAGCATCTAGTTTCTATTAGCTTCTACTTTCTAGTAGAGCTAACAAATAGCTGAATTTTGAAAAGGCCGAGATCGAGAGATCTCGGCCTTTTTGTTTTGGATCGATTTCTCAACTTTTGCGATCGAAATTTGCAAAATGATTTTGTGGATAACTCTGTGAGAAGTTTATTCGTCAGCTATCTAAAAGCAGTGTGTAGTAAGGCTTTTACGGGGTTTTTCGAGTGGGGATATGTTTCAGTTAACCCACAGTTAGATCAGGATCATTACTACATGTTGTGGATCTATTTTTGAAAAGACACTTTATTCACGCAATTCACAGATTTATCCACAAATGGTGTAAAAGTGATCGCTGGTGGATAACCTTATTAAGTGGATGTGAATGTTAGCCTTGGGATAGGTTACAATGGCAGCAAAGTAAATCAGTATAAAAAGAGAAAGTCATGGACCAGTTTAAACATATCGATGTTAAAGGCGCTCAAGCCCTCATCGAACAAGGCGAAGCTCGACTTGTCGATATACGTGACCCGCAGTCTTTTGCGGTTGCCCACCCAAAAACAGCCTACCACCTGACTAACGATACGATGGTGTCATTCATGGATGAGGTTGAGTTCGAACAACCTATCTTAGTGATGTGCTACCACGGCATCAGTAGCCAAGGTGCGGCACAATATTTAGTGAACCAAGGCTTTGAAGAGGTATATAGTGTTGATGGTGGTTTCGAAGCTTGGCATCGTGCTGAACTTCCAGTGATCGCAGGTTAATGACTTTCATCACCTGAACCGCCTCAAGCATCCCTCATAGAATGAATAGGAAGTAACAATGATTAGATTGATGGTGTTAGACAATCCACGTCTTGCTCAAGCATTTATTGATTATATGGCCTCTCGTCAGATCCCTATTCAGATGTCTCCAGAGGGAGAAGGGCGTTTTGCTCTTTGGCTTCTTGATGGCCAATTTCAGGTTGAAACCGAAGCTGAGCTGAATCGTTTTCTGGCTGAGCCCAATCATAAGCGCTATCAAGCTGCATCTTGGGACATGGCAGAGACCAGAAAGAGCAACTTCCATTACCACACGCCAAGCTTCATGGGCATGATCAAAGCCAAAGCAGGCCCAGTGACACTAAGCCTGATGTTGGTGTGTGTGGTGATTTTTGCGCTGCAACAGATCGGTTTTGGCCAAGCTATTTTCAATGCCCTACATTTCCCAGCGGTGGATGGACAGCAATGGCAGCTGTGGCGTTGGTTGAGTCATGCCGTTCTACATTTCTCTGTTATGCACATCGCATTTAATATTTTGTGGTGGTGGCAGCTAGGTGGAGACATTGAGAAGAAACTTGGCAGCCTCAAGCTACTTCAGATCTTTGCTGTCTCTTCTGCGCTTTCAGGTGCTGGGCAGTATTGGGTTGAAGGGGCGAACTTCGGTGGTTTGTCTGGTGTTGTGTATGCCTTGGTTGGTTACTTATGGGTGGTTGGTGCGAAGGCGCCACAACTTGGTTTAGGTATCCCAAGACAGATTGTCGGCTTTATGTTGGTGTGGTTGGTGCTTGGGTACATGCAGCCATTTATGGCTATCGCCAATACGGCGCATTTAGCTGGTCTAGCCGCTGGTGTGATTATTGGCTTTATCGATGCGATGAAAGCACCAAGCTCGGCAAGAAGCTAATTCATATCTTCTAATGAGTAGCCAAACGATAGAGACAAAAAAAGCGGCCAGATGAGCCGCTTTTTTATTGGGATTCGTTTTACATCATTACTGATAAAGGTATTTGGTAAACAGTAAGTCAGCAATCAGGGTTTTACCTGTCTCTGGAAGCAAAATCTTGTTGAGGTGTTCAACTAAGGATTTTCTTAAGTCTTCACGGCCAGATAGAGATTTAATGGTTTCTTCGTTTTGTTTGCCAAGCAATTCAATCACCGCATCGCGAATCAGTGGTTGGTGATGCTCAATAGCGGCCAAGTCGTTACTATTTGCCACCATGATGTCGAGGCGAACCTGAATGTAGCCCAGTTTTTTACCTTTAGTGTAAAAATTGGTGGTCAGGTCTGGCTCTAGCGTGAAGTAGGCGAGTTTAGCTGCCGACTCCTCTTCAGCGAAACTTGATGCTGAAAAGAGTAGGGTAATCGCAAGAAATATTTGGGCTACATAACGTTTGTGCATATTTGTGACTTTTCTTTAGTTTATTCGCGATATTCGAAACGCATTAGTCTTGTTACAATGAGCGGTCTAAATCTAAATACGTTTACAATTCGAAGAACGCTTTAATTTTGTTCGAAAGTTGAAGCTTTATTGTACGTGTAAAGTCACCTATTGAATACTAGTATGAATCAGCCAATATCGCTGTATCTTAATTCGTTAATGAATGTAGATTGGCAAAGTACAGAAACATTTGATTTTCCTAATGAAACCACCAAAGAGTGGCTGATGGAGCAAGGTTCTCTTTCCCGCAAGTTGGGGAAGTGCTGTCAGCACCTGTCTGTTGAGTTGCTTCATAATCAAGTTGTAGAACGCTCAATGCTGCAACAAGACGAGGAACATCTTTTATCATCGTTTGATTGCTTACTGCGTAAAGTGATTTTAAAGGGTGATGACGAACCGTGGGTGTTAGGTCGAACCTTGATTCCCCGAGTCACATTAGAAGATCATCAGCACTCAGACCTTTCTCAACAAGGTAATGTCCCGCTTGGATTGACCGTTTTCAGTGCTGAGAACGTGGAGCGAGATGCGCTGCAAGTCGGTTGGGTTATCGCAGGCGATGAGCGATTACTCGCGCGTCGTTCTCGATTATGGATGAACCATAAACCGATGCTTGTGGCAGAACTGTTTTTACCAACATCACCCATTTACTCTAAGGAGAGTGTGTAAATGCTTGCCACCAAAGCGAAGGCGTATTGGCAATTAACGCGAATGAATCGCCCGATTGGTACCCTATTACTCCTTTGGCCGACCTTGTGGTCACTGATTATCGCCGCACAAGGTATGCCTGATTTTGATGTCTTGGTTGTTTTTGTACTCGGCGTGGTGTTGATGCGTTCAGCTGGCTGTGTGATCAATGACTTTGCGGACCGTAAAGTAGATGGTCATGTTAAACGTACCAAGCAGCGTCCATTACCCTCAGGTTTGGTTTCCAGTAAGGAAGCGATTCTGCTCTTTTTAGTGCTAGCCGTAGTTTCATTCTTGCTGGTACTCACCATGAATCCACTGACCATTAAGCTCTCATTTATTGGTGTGGGTCTGGCGTTCATTTACCCTTTCATGAAGCGTTTTACGCATCTTCCACAGTTGTTTCTTGGCTTAGCGTTTAGTTGGGCGATACCAATGGCTTGGGCGGCACAAACCAATGAACTGCCAAGCATTGTGTGGTTTGTCTTCGTGATTAACGCGTTGTGGACGATTGCTTACGACACGCAATATGCGATGGTTGACCGAGATGATGACTTGAAGATTGGTATTAAATCGACGGCTATTTTATTTGGTCGCTTCGATAAACTGATTGTTGGCTCTTTGCAACTCGTCACCCTAGCGATGCTGATTGCGTTAGGCATGCATTACCAACTAGGAGATACCTTCTATTGGGCACTGTTGGTAGCGGGAAGCTTATTTGTGTATCAACAACACCTGATGCGCCACCGTGATCGAGACCTTTGTTTCCAAGCCTTTCTAAACAACAACTATGTTGGAATGGCAGTGACAGCGGGCTTGTTCATTACCTTCTGGTAAGCATCCGCTTTTCGAGTTAACGAATGCTAAAGAAAAAGGCACCCATTGGGTGCCTTTTTTGATCGCGTTTGGCCTCGCTATTCAAGAGACACCAAGCTGATGATTACTCCGCTTGGTGGATACTCTCTTGAATCGTCAAACGTACTTCAGGGTAAAGCATTGAGTAGAGAAGCTTAGCGAATTGCTCAGTCTTGTCTAAATCACAGTTACCATCGTTATCCAGATATTGCTGTTGTTTCAGAGTTGCGAACATCGACGCAAACACGCCTTTATCGAAGAACTCTGGTGCATTGATGCCTTGCAGACGACCAAGTCGCTGTGCAATGTCTTGGCTCTTCTGTTCAAGATCGGATTTATCCAGATCAGGGTTCTCTGCTAACAGGTTCAAAGCAATAGAGTAGCGTTGTAGCGTTTCTGAAATCGTACGACCTAACAGCATCAGTGCTTGGCTGTTTGATTGGTTGATGGTGACTTCATTATCAGAAACCACAAGCATACCTTGGTTAACCAGCTCTTCAATGATGTTAGAAACCACGCCTTCAAGCTTGTCTTCGTCGTAGCTTAGGAACAGCTCTTTCTTCAAGAACGGGTAGATAGCAGCAACGTTCTCTTGGATCGCGTCAATTGATAAACCGCGTTGACGAATAGTCATCTGTGCAATTAACGATGGCAGAGCAAACAAGTGAATGATGTTGTTTCGGTAGTAGGTCATCAGAATTGACTGGTGACGGTCTAGCGAAATGATGTCGCCCATTGAGTCTGATTCAATCAAGAATTTGTTCAGTGATTCAGCATGTTTTACCAAATCTTCAGCGCTGTCTTTTGGCACAGTGAACGTTGCCGAATATGGAACGTTCTTAAGCAGAGACAGGTAACAGTTGATCTGAGAAACCAAAGAGTCACGAGACAATGCACGCTGTCTTGAAGCCAATAGTGCCGTTGCACAAAGGGTCAGGGCATTGGTTGCTGCCGCATCGTTGATGTGCGTCATCATTTTGGTCGCCAAGTCATTAACCACTGGGTTCATCCATTGTGGTTTGCTGGTGCCCATTGGGTCGATGTCTTTGGTCCACTCAGGTGAGTGTTCATTCAGATATTGGTTAAGCTGAATCGGCTCACCGAAGTTCACGTAGCCTTTACCAAAGTTACGCAGCTTACGAATGGTACGAATCACTAAGCTCGCGTTTTCTTTCTCTTTGCGCTTACCACGAAGTTCTTTCGCGTAAGTCGCCACTTCCATCACGTGCTCGTAGCCGATGTACACAGGAACCAAAGTCACTGGGCGATTCATGCCGCGCAGCATTGCTTGGATTGTCATCGCTAGCATGCCTGTTTTCGCCTGCAATAAACGACCTGTACGAGAACGACCACCTTCACTGAAGTACTCTACTGAGTAACCTTTAGCGAACAATTCCGCTAGGTATTCACGGAAAATCGTCGAGTACAGCTTGTTGCCTTTAAAGCTACGACGAATAAAGAACGCACCACCATGACGGAAAATAGGACCGGCAGGGAAGAAGTTTAGGTTGATACCCGCAGCGATATGCGGAGGCACCATGCCTTCATGATAAAGCACATAAGAAAGCAGCAAGTAGTCCATGTGGCTACGGTGACAAGGCACGTAAACAATCTCATGACCATCTTGAGCCAACTTACGAACCGTTGAAGCGTTGCTGATATGTAGGCCTTGGTACAACTTATTCCACAGCCAACCAAGAATCTTTTCACCACGCTTGATCAGCGAGTAAGAGAAGTTCGCAGCAATCTCGTCCATGATGTCTTGAGCTTCTTTGCTCGCTTTCTCGATCGAGATGTTCTTTGCTTGTGCTTCGTCTTCAATCGCTTTCTTGATCGCTTCTGATTTTAATAGGCGATCAAACAGAGCTTGGCGGCTTGGCAGGTTAGGACCTGATGCAGCAAGCTTTTGGCGAGAGAAGTGAATACGTGCCACGCGCGCCAGTTTGTGCGCGATGGTGCTGTCGGTGCCGTGTGAGTTAGCCATGTAGCGTAGAGAAACCACAGGACTAAATCGAACCAGACAGTCACGACCGGCTAGCAATACCGCTTTTGATTTCTCTAAGCCGTTCATTGCCTGTAGGTAAGGCTTCTGGTTATTCTCTTTACCAGGTTTGCGTCCCCACAAAACGGTAGCAGGGATAACTTGAACATCGAGTTCAGAGTCGTCAGCGTGCAGTGAAAGCAATTCAGAGAACACTTCAATTGAAGAGCTTGGTACATAATCATCGTCTTGCAGCAGAGTTTTGCGAGAAGAGATAAAAACGTAGCGTTGCAGTGATTTGCCGTTGATTTCAAGCTTGCTCAACGGATCAGGTAGGCCTAATTCAAGTGCATGTTTTTGCAATGTAAGAATGTCTACACTTGAGCGAAACGGTAAGGCGTATACAATCGGTTTGCTCAAATCAATGTTCAAATCCTCAACAGGGTTTGAAGGAATTGATGTGCCCTTTACCAATACGGATAAAGGTAGCTTCATTAATGAACGTGAAAAAGATTGTCCAGAAGACATATAGGTTCACTGCCTCAATAGTTATTTCAATGTGCTGAAGCGTATCTCTATTTCTCTGATAAAAAGGATAAATCCTATGAGTGAAATAGGGATAAGCCTAGGCGTAAATTTAATCGATGCAAGAATACCAGAAACTGGTCTAACCTTTTAATGGAAATAGTCATATTGCCGTTAAGTTTGTGGAAAATCATTCATCGACTGATTGAGTATAGGGTTAAAAATGACCAAAAAATCAAACACCGGATTCAAACGCATCATCAAAGCTGCAGGCTTTTCATGGCAAGGCATTACGAGTTCGTTTAAAAACGAGGCTGCATTTCGACAAGAAGTGTTCATGGCGGCCGTGCTTATTCCGTTGGCATTTTACCTAGATGTAAGCCAAGTTGAACGAATCTTAATGATCTCATCGGTGGTATTGGTGATGGTTGTCGAGTTAATCAATACCGCGATTGAAGCGGTTGTCGACCGAATCGGCAGTGAACATCATGAGCTTTCTGGGATGGCGAAAGATGTCGGTTCGGCAGCGGTTTTCATCTGTTTGGCACTCGCAGGTTATGTGTGGCTAGAGATCTTGTTTTTGTAATTTGCTAAAAATGAACTAAAAACAACCAATTGCTTTGCTTTTGTTCAGTTACTGGATATACTCACAGTCAACTGTATAAAAAGACAGGTGAATCATGAAGCCGTTAACGCCCCGCCAGCAACAAGTCTTTGACCTTATCAAAGGTAAGATCGAAGATTCCGGTATGCCACCGACACGTGCAGAAATCGCGCGTGAACTAGGCTTCCGTTCTGCTAATGCTGCAGAAGAACATTTGAAAGCTCTTGCTCGTAAAGAAGCGATTGAGATTATCCCGGGTGCGTCTCGCGGTATTCGTATTTTGCTTGAAGATGCAGCGAACGAAGAGCAAGGTTTACCATTAATCGGTCAGGTTGCCGCTGGTGAGCCTATCTTGGCTCAAGAGCATGTAGAAATGCATTACCAAGTTGATCCAGGCATGTTTAAACCACAAGCTGACTTCTTACTTCGTGTAAATGGCGAAAGTATGAAAGACATCGGTATTATGGATGGTGATTTATTAGCTGTTCATAAAACACAAGATGTACGCGATGGTCAGGTTGTCGTGGCTCGTGTCGATGATGATGTAACGGTAAAACGCCTAGAACGTAAAGGTTCAACGGTTCTGTTACATGCTGAAAATGAAGAGTTTTCTCCAATCCATGTCGATCTAGAATCTCAACACTTGTCTATTGAAGGACTTGCGGTTGGTATTATTCGCAACACCGACTGGATGTAGTCAGTACAAACAGCTTATTGATATTTATTCTCAATAACTTGTCATTGTAATTGATATTCATTATCATCTTCTTTGTCGAGATACAAGGAAGATGATGATGCCAAACCCAACCAAACCTCAAATGAAGCCGCTTACTCGTAAGCCGCGCTCCTCTGTTCAAAAGGCTTCTTCTGAACAAGCGTCTGCACATCAAGAATTCCAAGTTCCGACGAACCTTGTTCAGCATCTTTGGTTTCGTAGCCGTGAAAGCCTAGCCGATGATGGTCTCGTTTATGATCCTATCGCAGCTCAAGCCTGCAAGCGTTGCCAGCTCGCACCAGAATGTCTTACCGGAGAACTCGACCAACAGCAACTCCTTTACGCGACACTGACTCAACTTTGTGATTCTCAAGTTCAACAGTTTTTATCTCATAACCCAGATGCTTGGATTATTAACGTGGGAGCAGGGCTCGATACCCGTTTCTACCGTTTAGATAATGGCCGCTGTCATTGGGTTGAGTTAGATGTAACTGAGAATCTGCTTTGGCGACAACGCTTGTTCCACAAAAATGAACGCTATCGTTTAGAGTGTGGCTCTGTTGATGACCTAACTTGGTTAGATGAACTTAACATCCCAGAGCAAGCATCGGTGATGGTGGTGTGTGAACATGCTCTGCTCGATTGCAATGAACAGCAGACTGCGCACTTCATTCAGTCTTTGAGCCGCTACTTTACTCATGCACATGCGTGTTTAGTGTTAGCTGGAGATAAAAGCTCAAGTACGTTGGGGCAAAAACTTGGTTCAGGAAAGTATGCTCATGGGTTGTCTTCACCAATAGACAGCGTTCTTAATTGGCTGCCATGGGCACAATGGGTAAAAGCGTTTTCTCCCCTAGACCAACAATGCAATCGTTGGAAATTGTGGCAGCGGCTTCTTTGTAAAATCTCTCAGGTCAAAAAGCGTTTAACGCCGCAGTTAGTGCTCGTTAAGTGGTAACCCTGGCGGTTCTGTATTTCGAGTAACTGAGCACATAGCCGGTATAAGTAAAATTCCACAACATAGTGAAAGCCCACCCACTAGGTTAAACTATCGCCTCTAATCTAAGAGGTGATCGTGAAGTTATTTAATCCCCAAACTATTTTTCAAACGCTATCCAATCAGGCGATGCATAAAAAAGTGCTGTTGCTCGCGATCCCGATGGTTCTCTCTAATATTACTGTTCCACTGTTGGGCTTAGTCGATGCGGCGGTTATCGGTCACCTAGAGCACTCTTGGTATTTAGGTGGTGTGGCGCTGGGCGGCACAATGATCAGCGTGACCTTTTGGTTGCTTGGTTTCCTGCGTATGTCGACAACAGGGCTAGCTGCACAATCTTATGGTGCGAATGATGGCAAGCAACTAGGCTTAGTTTTTGTGCAAGGCGTGACCATGGCCTTTGGGTTTGCTGGTGTCTTTTTACTTTTACACAGTTTAGTCGCCGATTTAGTTTTCTCATTGAGTAGCGCCAGTGATCAAGTTAAGCACTATGGTCAGCAATATTTCTCAATCCGCGCTTGGAGTGCACCTGCCGCGCTGACTAACTTTGTGATTCTAGGTTGGCTGCTCGGGACTCAAAACGCCAAAGCGCCAATGTGGATGGTGATCATCACCAATATCACCAATATCGTTTTGGATATCGTTTTTGTTATCGGCTTAGGGTGGCAAGTGGAAGGTGCTGCATTGGCATCTGTAATGGCTGATTATGCCGGTCTAACATTTGGCCTAATTTGTGTTTACCGAATCTGGGCGAAGAAGCAGTTACCATCGCCATGGGATCTGCTTAAGAAAACCAGCCAAGGTTTGAGTCGTTTCGTGAAATTGAATCGCGATATCTTTCTTCGTTCATTATGCCTACAAGCGACTTTCACTTTCATGACCTTCCAAGGTGCAAGCTTTGGCGATGATGTTGTTGCGGCCAATGCCGTGTTGATGAGTTTCTTGATGATCATCTCTTATGGGATGGATGGCTTTGCCTACGCAATGGAAGCGATGGTCGGTAAGGCGATAGGCGCGAAAGACAAAGATGAGCTGAACCAGTCATTGATTGGAACTTTCTTCTGGAGCTTCAATATTTGTTTGGTACTGACCATAGTGTTCGCACTCGTTGGCTCGAGCTTAATCAATATGATCACCACAATCCCAGACGTGAAGAGTCAAGCCGAGGTGTATTTACCGTGGTTAATCGCAATGCCATTGGTGTCTATGTGGTGCTTCTTGTTGGATGGTATTTTTGTTGGAGCAACCAAGGGCAAGGATATGCGCAATAGTATGTTTGTTGCGACCTGTAGTTTCTTCGCGATTTTCTATTTAGCATCAGGTTTAGAGAACCATGCGCTGTGGTTAGCGATGCTGAGCTTTATGGCAATGCGCGGAATTGGTCTTGGTGTGTTGTTTGTTTCTCAATGGAAGAAAGGGGAGTTTCTCGCTTAGCTCTGAGGGCTCTGTTTGTGGAGAGTAAATGAGGCTGTACAGGTAAAGGGGTATTTAGAACATCATGATCTAATTACTATCAATGCCTTAATATTCAGTGTTTTAAATAAAAACAGCAAGCGCGTGGCTTGCTGTTTATGTATTTGGCCTATGGGTGGTCAAATACTCCTATTGGTTCTTTATCTAGAATAAACGGTTAAGCCCGTTGAGTGCTGCAACACGATAAGCTTCCGCCATCGTTGGATAGTTAAAGGTTGTATTCACAAAGTACTCGATGGTATTTGCTTCACCTTTCTGTTCCATGATCGCTTGTCCGATATGGATGATTTCAGCGGCACGCTCACCAAACACGTGGATACCTAAAATCTCTTTGGTTTCGCGATGGAACAGAATCTTCAAGCTACCAATGTCTTTACCCGCAATTTGAGCACGAGCTAGGTGTTTGAATGAAGAACGTCCTACTTCATACGGTACTTTAGCTGCGGTAAGTTCTTGCTCGGTTTTACCAACAGAACTGATCTCCGGGATGGTGTAGATGCCGGTTGGAATGTCTTCGATAAGGTGGCGTTCAGCTTCACCTTTCACAATTGCTTGAGCCACAAATCGACCTTGGTCATAAGCCGCGCTTGCTAGGCTAGGGTAGCCAATCACATCACCGACAGCGTAAACATGGTCAACATTGGTTTGGTAATTGGTATTTACTGAGACTTGCCCACGCGAGTCCGCTTCTAAGCCAACAGCACCAAGGTTCAGTTTATCGGTATTACCCGTTCGGCCATTGGCATACAGTAGGCAATCAGCGCGCATCTTTTTACCTGACTCTAGGTGAATGATCACGCCATCATCAGTGCCTTCAATTTTCTCAAAGGTTTCATCGTTGCGAATCACGACACCGCTGTTCCAGAAGTGATAAGAAAGTGCATCTGAGGTTTCATTGTCTAGGAATGACAACAGACGGTCACGAGTATTGATAAGATCGGTTTTTACACCCAAACCGCGGAAAATCGACGCGTATTCACAACCAATAACGCCAGCACCATAGATGATGATGTGTTGCGGGTCGTGTTTAAGAGAAAGAATCGAGTCACTGTCGTAGATACGTTCATGCAGGAAGTCGACGTTATCTGGTTGGTAAGGGCGAGAGCCTGTCGCGATAACAAATTTGTCTGCACTGTAATGTTCTTCAGTGCCATCGCTTTGCATTACCGAGACAGTGTTGGTATCGATAAAACGTGCAGTACCAAAGACCAACGTGCACTGGTTGCGGTCGTAGAAGCCTTGGCGTAATCGAGTCTGCTTGTCGATAACCGATTTGGCATGCCCCAAAATGTTAGAAAACGTTGAGTGTATGCTTTTGTTGTTCTGACAAAACAGCGGATTACTGTTGAATTCGATAATACGACTTACGGCATGACGCAGTGCTTTTGACGGAATTGTTCCCCAGTGAGTACAACCACCACCAACGCTGCTCTCTTTCTCAATGATTGCAACGTTCAACCCGGCTTTGGTTAATCCCATCGCTGCCCCTTCTCCTCCGGGGCCACTACCAATTACGATTACATCAAAGTGGTTGGAGTGCGGCATAGATATCTTCCTTGTTATATTTGATTAACATTGCTTTAGCGAGATTTTAACCGATTCTGTTCTCGGGTACATGAAAAGGGCATCAGAGAGTCGGTGGGATCACGCAGTGTTATCGAAAAAATAATATTTGGTATGTCGTATGTCTCCAAATGACAGCGTGGATATTGAAATTTTTTCTTCGAACGTATTTACTTCGGTACGTGAACAAAGAGGTATGTTTAGTGTCTTATATAACCAGAGTGCCTTATATAAATAAGTGATTCGCGTTATATTGAATAGAGTATTAGACATGCCTGTTTAGGCTGTAAAAGAAGAAATTGATAAAGTATGAAACCAATGGGCATTCGCGCACAGCAAAAAGAAAAAACTCGTCGCAGCTTAATCGATGCAGCATTTAGCCAACTCAGCGCCGATCGTAGTTTTTCCAATCTAAGCTTGAGAGAAGTCGCTCGTGAGGCTGGAATAGCACCGACTTCCTTTTATCGTCACTTCAAAGACATGGATGAGCTTGGCTTAACCATGGTTGATGAAGGTGGCTTACTGCTGCGCCAGTTAATGCGTCAAGCTAGGCAACGCATAGTAAAAGAAGGCAGTGTGATTCGTACATCGGTTGAAACCTTTATGGAATTCATTGAAAGCAGCCCTAACGTATTCAGACTGTTATTGCGAGAGCGCTCAGGAACTTCATTTGAGTTTCGTGCAGCGGTAGCTCGTGAGATACAGCACTTCTCTGCTGAGTTAACCGAATATTTGATAACGACTGGCATGACAAGGGACGAAGCTTTTACTCAAGCTGAAGCCTCCGTTATCTTGGTCTTCAACTCAGGGGCAGAAGCATTAGATTTAGATCGACGTCAGCGAGATGAACTGGCTGAACGCTTGATCATGCAATTGCGAATGATGGCCAAAGGGGCTTTTTGGTATCGTAAAGAACGTGAACGTAACCGATTAAAAGGCGGGATTGAATAATGTCGAATGAAAATAATACTGTAAACCGTGGTTCTGAAAGAAAAACACTCGTACTTGCTGTTGTAGCCGGTGTGTGTGGTGATGCATTGTTATCTTGGGTAACAATGAGCGAAGTGGGCTTCTCTATTTTCCCGCTTATCGCTTTAGTTTTGGCTGTACAAGCGCTTTACCAAGAGTACCTAACTAACCCAGTATCTGAAGATATCCCACTAGTAGGTTTAGCTTGTTTCTTCGTGGGTGCATTTGGCCACTCGGCTTTTGTGAAGGCACAACACCCTGATGCTGGCTCAAACTTCTTTGCGATTATTGTCGCGATGTTGCTTCTTGCATGGGTAGGTAAGAAACTCGGCTTTATCGGCAAAACTGCTTAAGCTGATTTAGAAATTAAAAAAACGAGCCAATGGGCTCGTTTTTTTGTATCTGCTGTTTGGCTTAGACCTGAAAGCGATACTTACGCTTTACGCTCTAGGAATACGCCAGCTTCCATGTGGTGCGTAAATAGATAACAGTGTCCATCAGTGTACATGTGGTTATATTTATCCCACTTAAAATGTTGTTTTTTATGGTGTAAATCTTACTGGTTGTCCATGGGGATCCTCAGGGGTACAATGAAAACTCACAGGTCCCCGTACCCTGAGCCGTACCCCGAATGGTAGGAGTTACTGATAATGACAAAGCGAATTAGTAGTAATGCAACACTGCAAGCATTGAAACCAAAAGAGAAAGAGTACTCAATTCCTGATAAGAAAATTGAGGGATTGAATATTCGAGTTCGCCCTACGGGTACGATGACTTGGACATTTCGTTTTCAAGTTGGTAAAAAGCACGACAAAATATCTATGGGGCGTTACGTCCAACTAAAGCCAAATACAGGTATGACGCTGGAGCAGGCAAGGAAGGAAGCCGGACGCTACCGCAGTTGGTTAGAGAACAATAAAAACCCTAAGATAGAGCTACTCAGAGAGCGTCGAGAGCAAGAAGAAGCACGTACATTTGATGATGCATTTGTTAGCTTTGATGAAAAACGTTTATCAAAGCAACTTCGTAGTTCCCAGTCTAGATCCATTTACCTTCGTGATATCAAACCCTACATAGGTAATATCAACCTAGTTGACTTGAATATTATCGACCTTAATAAAGTGTTTGATGCAAAGGTGGATAAAGATGGAAAACGTATGGCTGGAGCGATTGGGGTTTGTCACAAAATCATTAATCAGGTGATCAATCATGCCTTAGCCTTGAATATGATTGATAGACATCCAGCACCACAATTAAAAGCAAAAGATGTTGGTGGTGGCTCTAATGTGACAAAGAGAAACCTAAGTTTTTCTGAGTTGAAAGTATTGTTGTCGAGCTTAGGTGACTGGCGCACAGATCCAGCTAATATTCGCTTGATACGTTTTTTGCTTGGGTGTGGTCAGCGTATTAGTGCTGTACTTGAAATGCGTTGGAGTGAATTGGATTTTGATGAAAGGGTCTGGTTGCTGCCTGCTAGCTCTGAAGAGCGACATACGAAGAGCCCAGAGAGTCGTAAAATACCGTTGAGTGACTATCTGGTTGAGCATCTCCAAGAGCAGCGTAAGCTTGTATCAAACAAATGGGAGCTGGTTTGGCCTCAAATCGCTTCAGATAAAGTTCAAGAGCCATCAGCGATACGAGCACTTATTAAGCGTAATATTCCATCAGATATCGAACATTTCTCACCGCATGACCTTCGTCGGACCTTTATTAGTCGATGTAGTGAGATGGGGCTCGATATTGTGGCTGTAGAGAAAGCTGTAGGCCACCAGCTGCCGGGTATGTTGCGAGTCTACAATCACCATGATTATTTAAATGAACAACTGTCAGTGTTGCAAGCTTGGGGGGATAAGCTATACGCACTGAGTGTTAGTAACGTTGTACCCTTATCAACTATTGAGTCGGCTTAGGCAGTACAGAGGCTTAGCATTGTTAATCCGTTATTTTCGTTTCTTTTTCTCATCATCAAGCAATGACAAGGCTTTAAGTTCGCTTGCTTCGCTTTCTTTTAGTTTTGATTCAAGGTCTTCAACTTGATTTTGAAGCTGTTTTATTTCTTGTTGTAGCTCCTTTAATGATGCTTCTTGATTACAAACGTCATCTGATAATTTTTGGTTTTGGTCACGAAGAACTTTATTTCTATCTATGTAGATTCTCTTCTCGATTAACTCATTTTTTTTGAGATTCTTAGCTACATTATCCGCTGTAAGAATGAGCCCTTCTAACTGTTTTTCTATCGTAGTTCTATTGTTTTTAGCTAGCCTTTTGAGGGTCGAGATACAAGCTGGAGTAAAGCGATAGGTTTTTTTCTTCAGATGAGAGCTCCCGTCTCTTTTCTTTTTATCCCATGCATTACTCATAGCTTGAAGTAGCTCTCTGTTATCAGCTAAATCAACATCCAGTAATTTAATAAACTCACTGGCAGGGCAGCTATTTTCTGACCAATTAATTAACGAAGTTGATGCATATTCTGAGTTAGTCAGTTTCAATTTACGTTTCAATAAGTACTTTGTCATCCACTCCTTTTGCTCTTCATTATTATCCTTAATCCAACCTTTAAGATTCAATCCCCCCATCAAACTAACTCCTTTTTGTGTTCAGTTACCATTAAACTACGCTTATTGGTTTATGTGATCAATAGTAGCATTACTTTCTATATAACCAGCTACAATAGCAAGTAATTTGTCGTATAAATAACACCTGTCAAATAATGGTTAATTAATGATTTTTGAGACTATAACGCCACAGAATATTCATCATATGTCGTGTATATGGCTACGTACTGAGTATGGTTTAAAAGGTAATGTGAGTCGTTACAATGGTACCCCTGAGTCAAAAATATTCTTGATGAAATTGATTCGAGAATTCGCGTGGCAATCTGAAACTGGCGTGGTCCAAGTAAGGGAGCTTAATGCTAGGTTAGGGGTATCTGACAAGGTGATAAAATCTTCGATTGATTCACTTCAAAGTGTTGGCTTGTTAAAGAGAGTTTCAGCCAAATCATCCTTAGGTGGTAACTCATACAGCTATAAAATTTGTAGTAATGGGAATCCTGATTACTCCGCTGCACAAAACATATCTCAATCTAGAGACCTGTATTTCCAACCATTGATTGATGAATTACTCAGACCTGATACAACGCAAAAAGAAAACGGCGTTGCCGAAATTCAAGGTAGGAATAAACAGCACCCTTTGACGCTTTCAAACCGATTGGTTTTGATTACGTTACTCGCTCATTCCGATCCACTTGGTATCGTGCGTGGGTTGAGTAAAGCGGAAATTTGCAAACTTGTTGGTATCACCCCCACGAGGCTACGTTCTCAATTGAGTACTTTATTACGTGAAGGCTACATCATTAATGTCATCGGGGGGCAAACGCTAACTCCTATATTTGGAAAGGTGCAAAGTGTGTTTACACTTAACCTATTGAACAAAAACTATGACTTTCGTGTTGATGTAACTCGAAAGGAAAATACTGTACTACTTTATGGTTCAAGTCTGTCTAGGCAAATACTGATGGCGACTAAAGAGAGACCCGTTAAATCAGAGCTTTTAAACACAGCCATTTCTCGTTTTCACCAGTGGCAATTTGATAGCAATAGTAAGGATTTCATTAACGTTCTACGCAAGTATTTCCCTTTCATACGAGATCCCTATAAGAGAGCAATCTTGCAGTCAAAGATTGATCAGTATGCATCATATTGTTTAAACCACTATTGGCACCTGATTGGATCTAAGCTTCCGCCTTATAAACATGTAGAGCAGTTACTAGAGTTCATCGCTGATGACTGTAATAAGGGGGGAATAAATCACACTATCTATGTAGAGGGGGATGTAGAGGAAGAGCGGTTAGTAATGGAAGCTTTGTCCGATGAAAGCCAACTAGCGAAAGGAATCAATGATTTTATTCTCGTCTTGTCATGGGTGCGAGCTGAAGAGATTAAGTTACGAGAAAGGAAAGCTGAGCTGGATGACTCTCACTATTACCAAATTCAACCATCTGGTGATGCCAATGCGTTAGCTCATACACTCATCTCAAGACCCAAAACTAGTATAAAGCCTTACGAATATGATTCTTTTCACCAGCTTTAAAGTCATTAGATTAAATGACATAACTTCAGAGTGACTTCGATTTCAATCACCCTAGCTAGGTCCAATCTTTGGCTCTCCATCGACATGACTCCAGTACTACAGCCCTGAAAGAAACAATGCTCTCAGTGGATTAGTAATATAGCTACTTAACAAACACTCTTTATAAGAGCATTACAAGCAGTACTACACTCAGTAGCCACACTACTGATGAATACAGTACATGTTGATTAGTCAGTTAAGATCTCTAGCCATAGGCAATAGAGATTCACTCACTGCCACGGCAGAACGGTTTTATGTAAATTGTTACGCATCATTCTCTTTCTATGTGAAATCAAATAACACATAGGAGAGATTTTCATGAACATGTTTCAATTTGCTCAAATCCCACTTAGCTACGGTTCTTTAAACCAACACCACCTTGCCCGTATCAATGACACTGTTATGGGAGCCTTAGCGAACCATGATAGAGTATTAGTCGCTCGAGTTGATCTACGTATACCTAACAATGGGGGGAACTCTGACAACCCTTTAGAGCGTGATACACCAACTTGTTACCCGAATACCGATGTTGATTTGATGAAACGCTTTATTGCTTCATTGAAAGCTCAGATGAATTTCGACCAGATGAATAAAGCCAGACAAGGGAAGCCTATCTACTCGTGTCCGTTATATTACATTTGGGTAAGGGAACGTAGTACGAGTCACAATGAACATTACCATGTGGCACTGGTGGTCAATCAAGAGTCTTATTACACACTTGGTCAATTGGATTACGAGGGTGCTCTGGCTTGTATGGTGAACAGAGCGTGGGCTAGTGCATTAGGGATTACGACAGATGACGTTGGAAGATCAGTGCATATTCCAAACAATTCAACCTATACGTTGAACCGTAATCACCCACCAGCACGATTTCAGAAAGATTTAGGGGAAGTAGCGGTTAGGCTGGCTTACTTGGCAAAGACTGAGACCAAGATACTTGGTGATGGTCGCCGTAACTTTGGGTGCAGTAACCCAAGGAAGGGAGCCTTCAACTTAAATTAAGCGCTCAGGGCCATGGTACCCTATGTCATTTTGTCCATAGTTACGTTGGCGTACAATGCAATACTTGCCAAAGACTTAAACATTTCCTTAGCATTAGCGCATATTGTGATTTGGAGTCTGTTCGGAATGGTTCTATTATTAGAAAAGGTGAATATAATTAAAATATAGTTCTATCGTAATAGAGCTTTACTTTGCAAAGCATATTCATGGTTATTTAAGATTGTTGTGTGGTAATATCGCACCATATTTTAATTGCATCATGCAATCCTTTCTTCCGATTGAGGTTCACTATGTACATCATGCACAGCTAGCAACTCCAAGTAGTTACCAATTTCTAATTGGAATTTCGTGTGTATGAATGATTGTGTGGAGTGAATATAAATATGGCAAAGTCAGATAAAATCATCAGCTTAGTAAGAGCGGGAGCTATAGGAGACAAGGTACAATTCAAGAGAGTTGTAGAGTCTCTGATAGCTGATGAAAGACAAAAACGACATCATGTTATAGCGGAGCGATTAGAGCAAGAGTTGGTTAAGCTCAGCACTTCTAATTCTACTGTAAATGCCCCTACTGCTAAAGATAACCGCGTCTCGTCTCTTGTCGATGAGATCTCACCGAAACTTCGATTTGAAGATTTAATATTACCAGACACGGTAAAGGATTCTTTACATGAGTTAGTCGAAGAGCAATCTAGAGTCGATTTACTCCGCTCCTATAGTTTGGAACCTAGAAACCGTATCCTTCTGGTCGGCCCCCCTGGTAATGGTAAAACATCTTTGGCAGAAGCCCTTGCAGAGTCAATGATGGTTCCTTTACTAGTTGTACGCTATGAGGGAATCATAGGTTCTTATCTTGGGGAGACGGCCTCTAGGCTTAAGAAAGTAATCGACTACGCAGCTACAAGGCGTTGTGTTCTCTTGTTTGATGAGTTTGAAACTTTAGGCAAAGAGCGAGGTGACACTAATGAAACTGGTGAAATCAAACGTGTTGTTAGTTCTTTGTTAATGCAGATTGACTCCCTTCCTAGCCACGTTATTGTCATGGCAGCAACAAACCACTCTGAGTTACTTGACAGAGCAGTATGGCGCCGTTTTCAACTAAGACTAGAAGTTCCCCAACCAACTCGTGTTCAAATAGAGTTATGGTTTCAAGCATTTGAGAAAAGGCATGATATTTCTTTGGGGTATGCTTATGAGACTTTGTCAAAAAAGCTTTATGGTTCAAATTTTTCTGAAATAGAAGAGTTTGGCAGAGTTATATTACGCAAATATGTGCTTAATCAACCTAGTGCAAAGATGCGTTCTATAATATCATCGGCTTTAAAAACGTGGTCTGAGAGGACTCTGTCCTCTAATTAAAGAGGATTAATTAATGAGCCGTCGTCCCTTACTTCTATTTCCTGCGCCAGATACAACTAGCCCATCAAGTCGCAATGGTGGAGGAGGGACTCCAAATTGCCCACCTGTTACACGTCAAGCCGAAAGGTTGGGCCCTAAATTTTCACGCCTAGAGTCTGCATTAGAAAATCGCCGAATTGAAGTTCAACGCGATACCCCAGGGGTCGATCCAGAATATACTGTAGTTATTGAAACCTACGGTAGCGTTGCTGACTTTTTTAAAGCCGTAAAAAAGATACAAGGCTTAGAGTGGCTTGGTGAGCATGAACTTAGGGGGCTTGAACCTGACGATGACTTTTACAGTACAGGGAGCGATAGAGATAAGCCTCTGAATGGTCAAGTCATGCTGATGCTATCAGATAGACGAGCAATTGAAGAGCTTTTGTCTCTTTGGCGTAACTACGGCCAAAATCCAAACATGCAGTTCATGCGAGGGTGGGCGAAATTCAGAGACCTATTCCGTCTACTCAAAGATATCCGTTATTGGGATACCCAAGATAGGCTGAGAAATACTGGCGTTCTTGAGTATTGGCAAGAACGCTTAGAGTACGAGCCAGAGGTGGCAGTTCGATTTGAAGCAGAGTTATGGTTCAGAACTAATGAAAGTAAGCGAAATACTGCAAGTGACAATGTATCTCGGTTAACACGAGAGCTGGGGGGACAGGTTATTTCGAGTTATTGTTTGCCTGATATTAACTACCAGTCCTTATTGTTGGAGCTTCCTGCGGGGCAAGTTGATCGAATTCTCAACCAAAACGATGTTTCGCTTGTACGCTGCGATCAAGTCATGCTATTTCGCCCTTTAGGACAGATGTCTGTAGAGCCTCTTTGGAGTGATAATGAGTCGATGAGATTGATAGACGAGCCTGAGAGTTTTTATGATTCAATTCCTACTGAATCCGACCTCGAGCCTAGAGTAGCACTGTTTGACGGGTTACCTCTTGCTAACCACTCTGATCTGCGTAACAGCTTAATAATTGATGACCCGGACAATTTTGAGACAGGTTACTCAGCTCAATACCGTGTGCATGGAACAGCAATGGCGTCCCTGATTGTAAATGGGGACCTCACTGATGGAGGAAGTAAGCTAAATAGTCCTTTGTATGTTAGACCAATCATGAAGCCTGATCCGCATACGATTAATAATGCAGAGACTCTGCCAGATAATGAACTTCCACTGGATATAATTCATAGGGCCGTTAGGCGTATTTTCGATGGGGATGGGATTGAACCCCCTGCCGCGCCATCTATCAAAGTGATTAACCTTTCGATCGGTGACCCCAATATTCATTTTAATGGAAAAATGAGTCCTTTTGCTCGGCTACTCGATTGGTTGAGTTTTAAATACAATGTATTGTTTGTTGTAAGCTCAGGGAACCACCCTAAAGCTGTAACCGTTCCACATTCTGGAAGTACATTCCACCAGTTCACTAATGATGTGAAGGCTATTGAGTTTTTTAAAGCAACACAAAGTGATCGTTGGGATAGAAAGCTTTTATCACCGGCTGAGAGTGTAAATGCAATAACAGTAGGCTCTCTTCATTCTGATGAATCTTCTCCTATATTACGAGCAGGACTTTACGATATATACAGTGAAGAAATGCCAGCAGCCTACTCTGGTCAAGGGAACGGTTATGCAAGATCGGTTAAGCCTGATATCTCTATGCCCGGTGGGCGAATGTTATACAATGAAGCCATTGGTCATTCGAACTTAACCGCTGTAAGCAACTATGCAGCTCCGGGACAACAAGTAGCTCACCCTCATCCATCCGCATTTAATCATCGAGTATATATTCGAGGAACTAGTAACTCCGCGGCGCTAACATCAAGAGGTTGCGCTGAAGTTTGTGATGTTCTGGAAGGGCTGTTTGCAGAAAGTAACAAGATAGGTCAGTTCGAGCAGTATTCACCACAACTGCTTAAATCTCTTATTACGCACGGAGCTTCATGGGGATCAATGCACGATCGTATTTCAAATTGCTTGGGGAACCCTGACTCAAAATCGTTAAAAAACGACATTGCTAGAAATATCGGTTATGGAAAGCCTGACGTTGATAAGGCTAAATTCTGTTTAGATACTAGAGCTACGATTCTTGGCTACGGCAGCCTAGAGAATGATGAAGCTCATGTATACAAATTGCCAATCCCTGAAGGGATGGGTGGTGCTGATATTTGGCGTCGTCTAACCGTTACATTGTCTTGGTTTGCCAAACCTTGCCCTACTCACATGAAATACAGAGATAGTGCGCTGTGGTTCACAGTTGAAGGAGACAACAAACACCTTACATCTAGAAGCTCAAGTTCTGCTAATTGGATGCAGGTTCGTCGAGGGACATTACAGCATGAGATTTTTGAAGGTGAGGAGTTAGCAGTTGTCACTGAAGACCGAATGCTAGAAATAAAAGTAAACTGCAAGGAAAACGCTTCGAAGATTGTTGAGCCAGTTCGTTATGGATTAGCAATTACTTTAGAAGTTGCTGAGGGCGTTGATATGGCGTTGTACCAAGAGATTCAGGCAGTAATTGAAGAGCAGATTCGAGAGCAAGAAAGAACTAGAACTCGAGAACAAGTAGTTACCAATTAAATTTTTTTGTATTAGTGCCTCTGAGCAGAGAGGCACTTTGTTTCTTGTTAGCGAATAGCCATCCCGATGATGCTACCTAATTGTGGCAACCAAGAATAGATGATGTTGCCTACAGTCCCTTCAAGTGGCCCCTTTAGCAGTGATAGGAACTCAACTGCTAGTTTCGGGTTATCCGTATGAAGCCGCTTAATTACTCTCTCTAACTCCTCTATTTGAACATCCGCTATACGCTCATCTAGCTTTTTTGCTAAACTTAAGAGCTCCAACTCAACATCACTATTACGACCATATTTATCTATCAGCATAGACACCTGTTCTTGAGCAATCCTGTGGGAAGTTATACTCTCAGATAGCATGTGTTTAAGGTCTGCAACCTGCTCTTCTAGGCTAAAAATTCTTTGGTCATAGTTAGATTTTGTTAGTGCCATGATACCCTGTTGATGCTTCACTTCCATCGCTGCCATATCTAGCTTATTTTGAAGAGACATTACTTGCATCTGGTCTGTCATGAGCTGCTCTGGGTGACGAGTACCATTGAGGACTTCACCATACTCATTAAGTAGAGATTCAACCTTGTGCTCAGTACCTGCATCAGACTTAATCCTAAGTCTAACCTTCTCACCATCTTGCTCAATCGTAACTTTGCTATTCGCTTCAGAGCACTTCTGTTTAAGTACTTCACTAAAGTAGGAAAGTAGCCCTACGCCAGCTTGTACCTGATGAGGTTCAAATGTGATGGTTCTACGAATTACCTTATCTGAATTGATAACCTCAATATCAGAGTAATCATAAGAACAACCCAGAATCAGAAAGCTATTTCCTTCAACAATATCAAGGTACTGTATTCGCTGAACCACATAATCGAAAGTCATTCTAAAAGAGCTGCTCTCTCCAACCTCCAAAGGCATTATTAAGACAGGAATGAGCCCCAAAGAAGATGCTGACTTAGATCTAAATGTTACCCAACTATCTAAGTTTGTAGGCATATTCATTCCAATATCAATTGCAACATTACCTTTCAAAGCTCCCATTTGGATCATCTTCGGCTTAGATGGAGCGGATTTGAATTCTTTGAAACTTGCTCGACCACCACCGGCTAAATAGTTTCGACACCTCCATTCCATTTCGTTCAAGTTGCTTAAAATACCATCTTTCATATCTTTGATTGAGTTGACATCCCCCAAATTAGTTAACGCTACTTGCAACTCTGACAACTCGGTTGCGTTGTTTTTCTGCAACACTTCCCAAGCGCCACCTACATTAAAAACTTTATTGATATACAAGCGAATACCCCCCAATTCAATTTATCCTTTCAAGTATGATAACTAATTGATTTAATAGTTTACTATCTAGTACTATTTTGTGGAACAATCATAATTGTTGAACATTTACATACTAAACCGTATGTTGTTAATTCAATAAAAACCTTGAAATACAATTGCCCCAAATGAACCAGAACACAAAAAAAGAGGCAATACCAACCTCTTCACTAACGCAGAACCTACGTTCCTGTGCAATAATGCGGCTCCCGTTTACATGCAATCCATTCTTGAACTTCATTATTGTTATCGACCCAACGAACCGAGCGATAGTTGAGTTTTACTGCCTTGGGAAAGTATCCATCGTCCATCCATTTGTAAATCGTTAAACGAGCTAAGCCTGTTATCATTAGTACTTCGTGTCTCTGTACCAATCGACAAGCTGGTGGTGTAACGGCGTTTGATTCGATATTCATAGCACTAATTCCCTAAAGTCATTATCAATATCATCTTGTGTCACGCCAATGTAGCGCAGCGTTACACCCTCAGAGCTATGGCGGAGCATGCGCATTACTCGTGCTATATCTTTGGTGCTTTTGTATAAGTGGTAGCCTCTGGTCTTTCGCATCGAATGAGTCCCCAAAGGAAAACTAATCTCTTCACCAATCGATGAGAACGCTTGGCTAACGGCTCGGCGACTCAATGGGCTGGCGGCTTTGTTTATCGCTTGTTGGTTTCGGTAAGATTGAAATAGATAGATATGGTGTGGATTCTCCTTTTTAATGCGGAGGATGATTTCTAAGCTTCTCGGGTTTAGTGCTATCTGGGCTACTTTACCCGTTTTAGATTCACGGATGGTTAGATGGTCTTCTTCAATGTCACTGAACTTAATCGCCAGTAAATCAGAAATCCGCAAAGCGAGATTGATACCCACATTCCAGATGTCTGACATTTGCTTACTATGCCGTATTTCTAATAAGTGACCGATGAGCTGGATAGTGTCGCGGTTTTTCACCGCTTGAACTTCTGCCATAACGCAGCTTCCTTTTTTCGATGAAAATGATGATTAGAGGAACTTCAAAGCAAGCCAGAAACGAAAAGCCTTGTTCCATAAGGGATGGCAAGTTCCCAAATTGCTAAAATGGGAACTTGGATGCTTTTCAGCTCTTGGTGACTTTGATTTGGTCAAACACACCATCAGATAAATACTCCAAAAAGTTACCTTCCCACGTTCGATAGAAAGATTTCACTTCTCGATGTGCTAAAGCGCAAGGTGCTAAAAACATCTGTCTGAATATGTTGCTCTCAATATTGAAATCAAGCTCGATGGTTAACTCTGGATAAACCCCTCCAGAATAGGCAAAGTCGGTGATGTAACAGAGTCGCCATTTATCGCCGTCATTACGGATCATGATTTCTACTGGATGATACCCACCAGCTTCAGCGTTATAGCTTGTATCACGAAAGTTAATGGTTAAGGTATCTGAATAGTAATCAAGACTCGCCTCCTGAACCTGCTTAGTAATGGCGTTATGAAAGCGAGTTGAGATAGGCAGCACACAAGGGTGAAACTGCATCGTTTGAATTTTGGTTGCGGCTGGCATGGTATGCCTCCTTGGTAGGTAGTTATGCGATAGATGATTCAGTGGGCGTCTCGACATTGACGAGTGTTGCTTGGATACCGTCAAAGGAGCCTTTTTGAATTTGCTTGAGGAAAGACCGTTCATAGCTTTGATATAGACTGGTTACTTGTGGCTGGTGGAGTTCACAGCGTTCAATATCTGGCTGGTAGAACCATCCACGCAGAAAATTGAAGTAAAGCTCGACCTCCATCTTTTCGGTTTGTTCGTCTGGATAAGCAAAGCTAGCAACAAAGACGATGCTCCAATGAGTATTGTCTGATTGGCTTGTAGCTCTGTTGAGTTGGATCTCGACAGGATGAAAGCCGCTACGGTCTTCGTAGTAGCTCGACACTCGAAAGTTAAGGGCGATACGTGTAGCAAAAGTAGGAATATCTAATTGCTCAACAAGGACATTGAGGTATTCCACTAGCAGTCGATGCGGTGTGGTTTGGCTCATAACAAACCTCGCTCAGCAAAAGATACGCATTGCTCACCTACGACGACATGATCCAATACTCGGATATCAACCAGAGCTAAAGCATCAGAGAGACGTTGAGTGATTCTACGATCGGCTTGTGATGGCTCCGGCAAACCGGACGGATGATTATGACCAAAGATAACCGCCGCCGCATTCAACATTA
Organism: Vibrio sp. 10N.286.52.C3; assembly: GCF_041468865.1. Taxonomy (NCBI): domain Bacteria; kingdom Pseudomonadati; phylum Pseudomonadota; class Gammaproteobacteria; order Vibrionales; family Vibrionaceae; genus Vibrio; species Vibrio sp. 10N.286.52.C3. Next base: position 45,438 of record NZ_JBFRJM010000026.1, read on the forward strand.
ATCCTTCTTTAACGACTTCTCTTGGATAAACGCTAGCGGCATCAATGGTGCCAAAGAACATCTCCTTGTATTCAATCAGTTGGTTTTGATTATCAAGAAACATCACGGCAAACACTTCTCTGTCGTAATGCGCCAGTTTCATCTGTAGATATTGCTTAGTGTTTTCATGGCTGGTGAATGAGCCTGCCCGAGAATACTTAGCTGCGAGCATGGTCGCGGCGGTCTCTAGGATTTGACGAAGCTCTGTAGGCTCGTTTGGCGTGTAATGATTTGAATGCATGTACTTTCCTTCTTGTGCGTTAAAGGTATGTGCATCCAAGTAATATGTAGTTAAAAAATAATGGAATCCTTCCCCATAGAAGCAGCCCAATCACGCAGGGCTGCTTTAGATTATGGTTGCTGTTTATCTTGTCGTTTAGCCCAGTTGTAACCACTCACTACGCCATAGATGAACAATTCGATTAAGGTCTTAGTAGGTTGGTGGGGATTCACCATTCGCCTCCTTGTTGATGTGGTACAAGCCTGCGCCAACGATAAAGCCAGCAATGAACACAAACGGCATAAGAGCCTCCTGCTTAGTTTAATTTAAAAAAAGTGCATAAATGGAAGCCTGCGACTAGCTGGCTTCAAAAAGGTAATGTGTGGTTGAAAAAAATTGGAGTGTGGTGATTTACGCAGTGGAGTAATTAAATGCACATTCTCGTTATCTCATGAGTTGAACTAACCGGAATTCATCATGAGATTAATCAAACTAAAAGAAGTAATGACCTTAACTAGCCTCGCACGTTCTACTATCTACAAGTACATGAGCGAAGGCCAATTTCCAAAAGCAGTGTCATTAGGTTGTCGTTCAGTGGCATGGGTAGAAGAAGAGGTGACAGGTTGGGTATTGGAACGTATTGGTGAGCGTGATAATGCTGATTGACAGATAATGGATGGAAGCTATTACAGCTTCCTTCTATGCCGTATTTTTTACAGGCCTTTTGTCCTATGGCGTATTAACACAAGAGGCAGGAGTGCTCACAAATATGTCAATTGACTCAATCTGTTTAGTTACACGAAGGGAGACAATGGATATTATTGCAGTATCATAATAAATGGGTAATTTTGAGAAACTATGGTACATAGTCAGATGTTCCATATTGTCCTCGTTTAAGGAATCTAACGATGTTCACTTTTTTTAAAGGACGTTCTGTTGGGAAACAGATTGCAGCTTCACTGGATATTAAAGCCAATCTATTTCTTACTAGCCTGGAGCAAGTAATGCCTGCACATCTACAACTCTTGGCTAACCTCCATAAAACAGGCTCTTCTATAGAAGAGCTAAGGGACTATACTGCCCCTCTTGCATTACAAGGCCTTGAAGTTCTAGAGGAACGCTTTGGTCAACAGTCTCAAATTGACGACGCTAGAAACAAACTTAATCGTCATTTAACTTCCAGTCAGCATTAACCATGAAAGTCATTGTAAAAGTAGTACTGATACTTACATTTTTTACTTCTTCACATTTATTCGCACAACAAAAAATGGACAAAAGCCCTGTAGCTATGGCTTATGTGTGTTGGCATCTAGCTAATGGTTCAGGGTTGGACAATGATTCGGACTTATTTGCAAAGATGATCTCAGTGCTTAGAAATATGCCAAGTTTTGAGTCAGAGCAACATTACGAACTTATGGGATACGCAGCTCAGCAAGTACTTGAGTTAACATCGATAGAACGTGCAAGTATGTATTCTTATGGTTGTTTGGAACCACTTAAAAATATCAAGCAAGCAGAAAAACAGGGGATGCTAGACTAGCGTCAACATCATTACAGACAAACTTCTGTTACATCTGAATAGCAATTCTTCTTAGGGGTAATTTATGGATTTTTCAGATAGTTTTGAAAAAATTTATGACAGTGTCAAAAATCGTAGTGAACACGTAGAGAAGTCTCTAACTGAGTCTATGGATAGCTATGGTATGAATCGGCAGGCCAAGTCTGAGTCATACGGAACTTCGGTTGTGGGAGCTGAAAAATTTTCAGTCCAAGAGAGAAACTTTCAGTTGCAGCAACAGATTCGTCCATTATTTGGTAAAGATGGTGTAAATGATACCCCTATCGGAACGCATCCTGACTTTGTAAGTTTAGAGGGAACAACTGAAACAACGTATCATTATATGTGCACTCTATTTGTGGATATAAAAGGCTCGACAAGGCTATCTCTACTGTATGACCTCGAAACAGTCTTCCTTTTTAAAAACGCAGTTATATCTGCTTGTGTAGAAACTGTTCGTTCTTTCGATGGGTATATTCATCGAATCATGGGGGATGCTGTACTTGCGTTCTTTGGTGGTAAAGGGAAAGATAAAGAAGATGCAATTGCAGACGCGATAAATTGCTGTGTTACTTTGCGAGCGTATCTCGAAGAGAGTATCAAACCTTTTATGACTAGAAACAACTTAGAAGCAGAGCATTTCGGCTTTAGAATAGGTTGTGATTTCGGGGATGACACGGAAATTCTATGGGGTAATTTTGGCATTGAGTCAGTAGGTGAAGTCTCGGCGACGGGGCTCCCTGTAGATATGGCTTCTAAATTACAAGGACTGTCGAGCAAGAATCAAACCATGCTAGGTCAAGGTCTCCTTAATTTTATCGATTGGCCAGACAAATATTCTTCGATAAAAAAAATAGAAAAAGATGGCCAAGAAGAAGTATTACCTTTAGTCGTTCCAAACTATACGCAAAAGGATGGTACCCCCTTAAACTACAAGATGCGGCAGTTAGCATACAAAAAGTGTATGGAATTTATTGCTTTACCGTCGGCATTGAAAGAGTCCATTACAAAAAGTTACATAAAGGACTCAAAGGCTATAGAGTTCCGATGCTTTGTTGTTGATGAGGGCAACTATGAAGAATATATATCTGCTTCTAGGTTCTTAGAAAAAAGCAAAAACTTAAAATTTGAAGTAAGAGCTTCGACGACGCATGCGTTAAATTTTCCGTTAACTGTCAAGCTTATTAAAACTAACCATGGTTCAGATACCCCTGATGAAGAAAGAGATATCGAACAGCCTCATTCAATACAAACTCTTTGGGAACAACGTCGAAGTAAATATAATCGCTCTGTTTTACCTTACTCAAGTACTTCTATCGATGAAGGTACTCAGTACCGAGGTTTACATACAATGCGTTGCGAAGTGTTCGATAAATATCAAAAACTTGTTTACAGAAATGTAATCGCAGTTCTTATAAAGTAAGGAAAGCGAATGACAGACAAATTTGATGTACTCTTTGAATCTCTAAGAAGAACTGATTCATATATACTTGCTGCTGACCAAAAAGCGGCTATCACCCTAGCTGCTGGTGTTACTTTTTTGGGGATATACGTATCAATTTTTTTCAACATCATGGATAAACATTATGAGGATATTCCCATTCCACTGAGCTTATCCGTAGTAGGTATAGCTATAGGTTTTTGGATTGTTTGGTTTATTAAAGTATGGGGGGTCTTTGTACCTCGAATGCTACCATCAAAAGCAAAATCGATAGTTTCATTTGCTTCTATAGTGAGTAGTTTTGACTCCTATGAGATGTATGAAAAATATTATCGTTCTATTGCTGATAAATCACCATCTCTTATCGAAGTTGACCTGCTTGAAAATCATTGGATATGTGCTGAGATATGTGCAAAGAAAATGAAAGCTTTTAGGCTTAGCCTTACTTGGCTTTCATTGAGTTTATCTATTTCGTTACTGGGGTTAGCTTTTTTAGCTTTTTACCTTCAATTCATTATTGGAACTGAATCCCCTTAAAGTAAATTTATCGAGTGTATCTCAGTCCAAAGGTGTGTTGTGAGTATTAAAAGGGAGCAATCGCTCCCTTTATGCCGCTAACTCAAACTTAGCTATTTAGTACAGTTATACCAGCCATTACCATTGTCACACTCATACTTGAATGTCCCATTAGGGTAAGATATGAATCGGTGATGTAACACCATATCGCCATTGGGCATTTCAGCTGCCGTATTAGTCCGATGCTCAGATACGTTGTTCACACCTTCCTTATAGCGTTTTGTGTGCTCCCACCAATCAGCCCCAACAGAATCTTGAGTTCCATAGGTTTGCGGTAGCACCGCGATATCAGCATTTAATGCATCAATGTCGATACTCTCTACATCTGTACTGAAGCCTAACCAATGCGCGTACTCACTTGGTACTGTATTCCACTTGTAACGGCTTCCGTCTTCATCGTACACACCACTCACTCTCGTAGTCGAAAGCGTCATGTTTTGGCTATCAGCTGTATCAGTCAAACTAACCTCATTACACTCCAATTCACTAAGATCATAGAACGATGACTTGTTATCCATGCCGTATTGTTTGTCAGTGTCAGCCACCTTTGAAAGTAAGGTTTCTGACTTACTGCAAATGTAATCGTCAAAGCTTGGATCTGAGCTCATGTTACGGTATTCATTCACATAACCCACCGTACCAAAATCAGTGACACTGTCTTCTTGTAGGTAGTTTCGAATCAAACGTTCGGGTAGCCAGTTATCATCTACCGCATAGACAGATTCAGACCAGAAGCTACCTTGACGTATGGAAATCGATTTGTACCACAACTGTTCATCATCTTGGCGTTGCCAGTCCGTTGGATCGTTAAGGTAGTGAGCCACGTTGATATGTGCATATGGGTACTGAAGTGACAATTCATAAGTCTCTTCAAATGAAAGTTGAATGGATGCCATAAGCTGCTCAGCAATATCGTAGACCGCACTGTTACCATCCGCTATGTAATCACTCCACAGCTCTTCCTCTGAGATATTGAAATGCCAAACTAAATCACCCGCTACGTTACGCATAGCGTCTTTTATGGCATTGCGGACTTGTTCATTGTCTTTCACTAATTCACAGCTATATGTAGCTCCTTGCTCTCTTTCAACCGTCTGTTTCGCTGACTCCCACAACATTGTGGTGAGTGGCGTAATGTTAACGGAGCCATTCGCTACCTCTTCAGGCAACGTGAACGCTGGTGGCAGGTTAAGTACATAAGCTTGAGTCACTTCCCCTAAGTCTTCATCAATAGCTCCGACAGGCACATCTACGATCACTGGGACGTATTCAAGACAGGCTTGTTGCTCTTCTGTGATGTCACCTTCAATAGTGAACACACCACCAGCCTCAGTGATAGCCGATGGTTCATCAGGATCGACAACACCATTTGAATTAAAATCATAATGAACAGTGGCACCAACGATATAGCCATCAATAGCACGACCGGATAACAATGTAGTGTTCGATGGTTGTGAAGGCTCAGATGAGCCACCACCGCAACCAGCAAGGGTTGCACTAGCAATAAGCGCAGAAACTAACGTCTTTTTCATAGGAAATTCCTTTTTATTAATAGATTGGTTTGCAGGGATGCATAGAAAACAAAAGCGGCTTACTTTCGTAAACCGCTAATGGTGGGTATTAAACGTGTGGTACTAGCAAGCACATCGGCATGGAGGCATATCGCAAATGTCACAGGTTGAACTGTGGCTACCTCCGCAATATTCGCAGCTAAATGAAGCTAGGCAAAGGTACTTGTTAAGTAATGGTCGAATCGCTTTAATGGTCATGAACTTCTCTCCCCGTCTATGTCGTAGTGGATCACATAGAAAGACGGCAACCCTATGTGGCATCCCTGTTTGTTGTCAGGTTATCAATAGGTTGGGCATCTGATGTCGCATGGGGTAGCACTAAGTGAGACCGCTATCGCTATTTAGAGAAGCGCTTTGAAATCGTGTGCTTTTAGCTGATGGCTGTGTAGGTTGTTGTTCTACAAAGGTGAGGTGGTTTTTATGTGCTTCTACCCACGCGACTAATGGAGGTGTATTAGAAACCGTAGCAGTAACGTGTAGATACGTATCGTATTCGGAAATGCGTTGATCGTTGGAAAGTGGTGTCCGGTAGAGATGTTCACCAGCTTGTTTAGTAATAGTGAATTTGAGTGTATAACGCTCATGCTCTGTATTGGTGTATCCCGATACTGAGTGCTGCAAGTCAAAGTCTTGTGGGTAAGCAAACGTGAAGGTTGATAATGTGACTTTGTGAATCTGGCTGACATCAACAAAAGTAGTGTCTTTATCTCCCTTCTGGCGGTACACCAATATCAATGTATTGCTTTGCTGTGAAAGGCCTAATGGCATGACATCTTTTCTGTGTTGCCCTCCTTCAGAGTAATAGTGCAAGCTTAACCAACGATTGAGATAGAGCCCTTGACTGATCGTAGAGTAAATGTCTGGGTTGATATTTTCACTTAGTTGGTAAGCATTTTGAAATATAACCTTTCTCAGCCATTGGGATTCTTTCGATTCCTGACCGAGAGATTTCAAATGGTAAATGGCGTCTTCAAATAAGCTATGGAAAGTATGGGTTACATTGGACGGGATTAAAAAATGAATGTGAGACTCAACCAGACACAACAATAGTGCTTCTTGAGTACCGGAGCCAACAAGAGATTTAGTTTGCTTTCGCTGGTATCCATAAGGTTTATCACGGGTATCTCGGTCAATATCAAAATACTCAAGTAACACATCAAGGTTACGTTGAATCGTTCGAATATCTCTATCAATGCCTATCTCCTGAAGCTGTGCCTTGAGCTCAGAAGCCGTGACTTTATGCCAATACGGTATGCGCTTGTATAACTCAAGTGCTAATACCATATGCTGGCGAGTGCTCACATGAGTAGATTTACTCATCGTGCACACCTTTAGCGAAGTGGAGCAAAATAGAGGTGACGGTATAACGATGTTGGAACAAGTCACTCTCACTCGGTTGATAGCAAGAGACGAAGCTCTTCACGCTAGGCTTTAAGGTGAGTTGATTGTATGAGTAGCTTGGGCATCTGGTGTCGGATGAAAGCGTACAATTGAAATTAATTGAATAATCGAGGTGGGCATGATGAACTCCTATGTTGGTGGATACATAGAAGTGATATGTGTTTGAAATATATTAGATTAGAAGTAAATACGATCAGTTGATAATGAAAATCATTAGTGTTAATGGTTTTTGGTTGGGATACGAAATTGCACCATCATAGCTAGTGCCGTACCCCAAGCCGTACCCAGAGTTGATTTTCAGGTAGTTAAATTTATGTAACTATTTGTTTTTTAAGTTCTAATAGCACACCTGCTTCCATGTGGTGCGTGTAAGGGAACTGGTCAAACAGAGCAAAACGAGTGATGTCGTGCGTTTCGCTTAGGATGTCTAGGTTCTCTTTCAATGTTTCAGGGTTACAAGAGATGTACATGATACGCTCGTAGCCTTGAACCATCTTACAAGTATCAACATCCATACCTGAACGCGGTGGATCAACAAAGATAGTGTTGCAGTTGTAGCTCTTAAGATCGATGTTCGCTTGCTGTAGACGACGGAACTCACGCTTGCCTTCCATTGCTACAGTAAAATCTTCTGCAGACATACGGATGATCTGAACATTTTCAATGTTGTTCGCAGCGATGTTGTATTGCGCAGATTCTACTGACGGTTTCGCCAGTTCAGTTGCCAGTACACGCTCGAAGTTTTGTGCTAGCGCTAATGAGAAGTTACCGTTACCACAGTAAAGCTCAAGTAAGTCGCCTTTGCTGTCTTGAGTACAATCGACAGCCCATTCCAACATTTTCTCTGCTACTTTGCCGTTTGGTTGAGTAAAGCTGTTTTCTACTTGTTGGTAGATGTAGCTGTCACCATTCACGTCTAGCTTTTCAATGACGTAGTCGCGGTCTAGTACGATTTTCATCTTACGCGCACGGCCAATCAGGTTTAGATTGAAACCTTCATCGTTTAATTGCTGTTTAAGTGCTTTAGCATCTTGAATCCACTGTTCACCCAATTGACGGTGGTAAAGCAGTGACACCAAAATTTCGCCGCTTAGTGTAGATAGGAAGTCTACTTGGAATAGCTTGTGGCGTAGAGAATGGTTGTCCTTCATTGCATCGACTAACAAAGGCATCAAGTCATTGATAAGACGACTAGCAGCAGGGAACTGGTCTACACGATATTTTTCTTTGGTCTCTTGATTGAACATGACGTAATACATATCGTCACCTTCATGCCACACGCGGAACTCAGCACGCATGCGGTAGTGTTGTTCTGGAGATTCATACACTTCCAGCTCAGGCACATTATATTCTGAGAACATTTCAGTAAGACGCTCAGTCTTTTCTGCCAGTTGTTCTTGGTAGCGTTGCGGGTTTACATCTAAATTCGCCATTGTTATGCCTTTTGCTGTCGTGCTTTTAAATCAAGAGCGCAGATTTTATTCAATCACAGGCGCTTGTCCAGTGTTGAGAGCCAATCAGTGTAAATAGGCCATGAAAACTATAGCTTATAACTATCTTAGACTAGACAAATGATTCAGAGGTCAATACTATCTTCGGCAAGCTGGTGCCATTTAGATGTATAGATGGCTGAAGAGGGAATCTGGTGTGAATCCAGAACTGACGCGCAGCGGTAAAAGAGAACAAGTATTCACAAGACACTGCAAATAGCTTTTTGTGGGAAGTCGAATATAAGGTAACCAAAAGGTTGTGCTCTTGAGTCCGAATACCTGCCAGTAGCTAAACCATAAGATGTGGTTTGGTAGGAATTTACGCGATTTAGGATAACAACATGAACAAATCCCTTTTAGCGATAGCTGTAGCATCGCTGCTTTCACCTATCTCCAATTTACACGCCCAAGAAGCCTCTGCCGACGAAACCATGGTGGTTACGGCTAACCGTTTTGAGCAAAGCACGGAAAGTGTTGTCGCTCAAGTTGAAGTAGTAACACGCCAAGATATCGATCGAATTCAAGCTAAGTCTCTAACAGATGTGTTTAGACGATTGACGGGTATTCAGGTTTCACAAAATGGAGGCCGAGGACAGCAAGCTTCGATCTTTGTTCGTGGTGCTAATTCTGATCAAGTGCTTGTTCTCATTGATGGTATTCGTTTTGCGCGAGCTGCAAAGGGTGGTGTCGATTTTAGCCAGTTACCAATTACATTCGTTGACCGAGTGGAATACGTTCGAGGAGCTCGTGCCGCTATGTATGGCTCAGAAGCTATCGGCGGTGTTATCAACATTATTACTGTTGCAAACTCTGACAATGAAAAAACGGCAGTTAGTGCAGGTTTAGGAAGCTTAGATTACCAAGAGCTGAGCTTTGTTAGTGGTACTAAGGTCGGTGAAAATGGTCACTTGAACGTATCTGTTGGTTACGATTCCGATGAGGGATACAACGTTCATCCATTACCAGGTGTTAATGATGGTGATCGCCATGGTTTTGAATCACGCAATGCTCTAATTGGTTATGTTCATAATTTTGATCAGCAATGGAGTGGCTTCGCGAATTTCCGTATGTTTGAAACCATTTCTCAGTACGATGGTTCATTTGGTACAGACCATTCTTACAAAGAAGCTGAAGTTCAAAATTCGACCTTTGCTACTGGTGTTAAATATAGTGGCAGTGAACTTAAGTCTGATTTCTTAGTTAACTATCAGAATCAAGATAACTGGAACTACGAACAGTCTTTAGGCAAGAACTCAGCGTCAGCAACATCTGATGAGCTTGAACAGCTAAATGTTCAATGGGTGAATTCATACAAACTAACGTCGTCACTGACTCTTAGTGGTGGTGTAGATTGGCGTGATGAGGCTTATATTGTTAAGCCTTCGAATACTGAATACGACAGAACGAATGTTGCGTACTTCGCTGCATTAAACGCAGATGCGGATAAAGTGTTCGGAGAACTGAGTCTTCGTGTTGATGACAATGAGCAGTTTGGTACAGAAACTACTTACAACACAGGGTTAGGCTATCGTTATGCTGAGTGGCTTGTTGTAAAAGCAGCTTATGGCACATCCTTCAAAGCACCTAACTTGTATCAACTATATAGCTACTACGGTAATGCACAGTTAGAAGCTGAAAAGGCAGATTCATTTGAACTGACTTTTGGTGGCTTAATCAAGGATGTTGATTGGTCGATTACTGGCTATGATACGAACGTCGAAGACTTAATAGATTATAACTACGCGACAAGCAAGTACTACAATACTGATGGCGAAAGCCAACTACGTGGTGTGGAAATGGTCGTAGGATTTGATACTAGCTTTATTAATCATGAAGTGAGCGCTAACTTTCAAGACCCCGAAGATCAATCTGGTGAGCAGTTAGTTCGCCGCGCAAAGAAGATTTATAAGTATAACGCGGTAGCTAGTTTCGATGATGTTGATCTGTCATTGGGGTACCAATACGTAGGAGCACGACCAGATTTCTCTGAAGAGTTGGCTGCATACAGTTTGTTTGATGTTTCAGTTAACTACTATGCAAATGAAAATCTTACTTTAAATGGTCGAGTCGAGAACCTTACTGATGAAGAGTACGAGACAGCTGGTGGATACCCATCTCCAGAGCGTACATATTACGTAAATGCTACTTACCAATTCTAATTTTCACCTAAACCGCCTTCGGGCGGTTTTTTCTTATTGGATATATCAATGAAAAAGAAAGTCGTCATAAGTTGGTCGTCAGGCAAAGACTCTACATTAACCCTAGAACGTCTACTTGAAAGCACCGAGTATGAAGTTGTTGCTCTCTATACTACGTATGTTGGAGATGAGGTTCCTTTCCAAGTCACGCCAATCGAGGTTGTCAAAATGCAGGCAACATTGATCGGCTTGCCATTAATAACTATTGAGCTGCCGGAAGTCTTCCCAAGTAACGAGATCTATCAAAGTACGATTGTTACGGCGCTTAAAGGGTCGGGTTTATCAATTGATGCCGTGGCATTCGGCGATATGTTTTGCAATGGCATTGCCGACTATAGAAAAAGCTATATAGAACCGGCTGGCTGGGAGTGTGTGTTTCCACTAATGGGAGAGAGTAGCCAGGCTCTTGCTAGTGAGATAATAAACAGAGGAATCGAAACCTTACTCGTCACAGTTGATAGAGATGCACTAGATATGAGCTATTGCGGGAAAGAATACACGCCTGAACTAATAGACAGTTTGCCAAGTCACGTCGACCCATGTGGAGAAGATGGTGAGTTCCATACACTAGTGACGTCAGCACCGTGTTTTAAAGGAAAGCTCAAGATAGAGTTAGAAAATGTAGAGCAAGGTGAGCGTTTTGTTCATCAACGCTATCAGGCTTGCATTATATAGAGTGAGGATTGGCGAAAACTAAGCGAAGGAGTATCATTGCAGCGAAACTTATTATAGGTAATCGTTGTGTCGGATAGTCTACAAAAAAACATATTGGTCTTTGATTCTGGAGTTGGCGGTCTGTCTGTATATAAAGAGATAAGCCAGTTACTACCAAATCACAACTATATCTATGTATTCGATAACGAGGCTTACCCATATGGTGAGCTCGACCAGCAAGTCCTCATTCAGCGAGTCCAAAATATCGTCGCCAGTTTTGTGGCGAGTCACGCTATTGATATTGTGGTGATAGCTTGTAATACGGCCAGTACGATAGTCCTGCCGACACTTCGCGCTAATAACCTTATCCCTATTGTCGGCGTAGTCCCGGCAATCAAACCTGCTTCGTTACTGGCTAATAAAGCGGTTGGCCTTATTGCGACTCCCGCGACGATTACTCGTGAATACACACACGAGCTCATCAAAAACTTCTCGAGTAATAAAAGAGTAGAGCTGTTGGGTTCTACTCGGCTGGTGGATATGGCCGAAGATAAACTCAGAGGCGAGGAGATTAGCCTTGAAGAGTTACAGCAAATCCTTCAGCCGATGATCAACACAATTGATGTGGCTGTATTAGGATGTACTCATTTCCCATTGATCAAATCAGAGATTCAACAAGTACTAGGTGAAAGTGTAGTGCTGATAGATTCTGGTAAAGCGATAGCTAAGCGGGTTCAAGATTTGTTGGGTTTGGAAAGCGTTAATAAAGAAGGGGGAGTACGTGAAGTTTTTTGTAGTGCACTTCCTAAAAAAGAAAGTGCACTAAATAGTATGTTAAAGCAGTTAGGGTTTAGCTCAGTTCAGATTCGTCCGCTTCAGGATGTTTAGGATCATTTGCAACACGTACTTTTAAAGTGCGTTGCATGTAATCTTTATCGTTAAGTGCAGAGATTGCATGATTCACATCATTACTTGCCATAACAACAAATCCAAAGCCTCTTCTTTTACCAGTACGTTTGTCTTTCATTAAACGTACTGCAAATACTTCACCATGCTCTGAGAATAATTCACGTACATGTGATTCGTTCGCTTTGTATGGAAGGTTACCCACATAAAGTGTTTTGGTTGAAGCCTTAGGTTCTGAATCTGATTTTGAGTCGGTGCTTGAAAAGTTAACAACAAAAGCGGAAGCCAAGACACCAAGGATAAAGGTAATTGCAGGCGATATATCTACCTGAGAGAAAACAATGCCGCCTAATACAGCCAGTGCGACAATTAACAACATCGATTTTTTTGAGTTCATATCGGAATACTACATATTAATAAACGAAATAGACGCATCTACCATTAACAAAATAGACACATGAATCTTACGTTCATGGCTTCCATTTTTCCAATGTATTGCTGTGATACGTCTCAAATGTTTAGTTTTTATTCGAAAAATGCGGATCTGGTGGCTTTTTAGGCGAACAAAACTTTTATTTCAAAAAGCCCTTGTGCTCCATCTCAATCTCTCTATAATGCCGCCTCACCGACACGGAGTGAGACGAAAGTCACACAGCGAAATCGGTAGAGAAAAAGAGTTTGAAAATAACCCTTGACTCTCAAAGTGGTGCAGGTATAGTACGCACCCCTGGCGACTGAGATGTGAATCACAAAACGCTAGCGCTCTTTAACAATTTAAAC